>CAXMOH010000507.1:0-7585 GCA_964194855.1 uncultured Hyphomicrobium sp. | reverse complement strand
GGATCGACGGGATCAGGAAGAAGAACACCATGATCACGCCGTGGGCCGTGAAGGCCTTGTTGTAGGTCTCGGCGGCCATGTGGGAGCCGTCCGAAACCAGCAGATTCCAGCGGACCATGGCCGCGTAGAAGCTTCCCAGGGCGAACATCGCCGTGATCGAGATGAGGTACAGGACGGCGATCCGCTTGTGGTCCGTCGTGAGCAGCCAGGATCGCCAGCCGTAGCCGGCGTTCAGGTAGTGCTTCTCGGGCAGCGTGGGGGCCTGGGTCGTCATCATTCAGCTTCCTGTCGGCCGAGCGTGGACGGCGAAACCTGCAGCGACTCGATGTAGGCAATGAGCGCGATGATCTGCTCCTCGCTCACGAGCCCCTGGTAGGTCGGCATCAGCGGCTGGTAGCCGGCCACGACTCGTGCGGCCGGGTTGAGGATGGACTCTCGGACATAGACCTCGTCCGCCACCACGGTGTCGCCGCTCGTGAGGGTCACCGTCCGACCGAAGAGCCCGGTGAGCACCGGGCCCCGCTCGGACGAGCCCGGGTCGTGGCACGTGTTGCAGATGAGCTCGGAGAACAGCTGCTCGCCCTCGGCCGCCGGCGAGTCCGGCCTGGGGCCGCCAGCCAGCCAGCCCTGGTAGTCCTCGGGTGTCTGCACCACGACCCGCCCGATCATCTTCGAGTGCTCGAGGCCGCAGTACTCGGCGCAGAACAAGTGGTAGGTCCCGACTTTGGTGGCGCGGAACCAGGCCATCGTGTAGCGCCCCGGCACGGCGTCTTTCTTGATGCGGAACGCCGGCACGAAGAAGCTGTGTATCGTGTCCTCGGACGTGATCACCAGCCGGACGGCACGGCCCACCGGGACGTGAAGCTCGTTCACCTCGCGGTGGCCGGTGGGGTGCTGGATCTTCCACATCCATCGTTTTCCCACGACGCTCACGGTCATCGCGTCGTCGGGAGGTCGGTTGAGCTCGAAGAAGACCTTCGCTCCCCAGACGAACATCACCGTCATGATGGCCAGGGGAATGAGGGTCCACGTGAGCTCGAGGGCGAGCGAGCCGTAGATCTCCCTGGGGCGATCGTCGTCCGAGCGTCGACGATACCGGATCCCGAAATAGAGGAGCGCGATCCAGATCCCGACTGCGAACAGGCCCGAGACGCCGAGGATGAAGAAGAAGAGGGCGTCCACCTCTCCAGCGAAGGAGGAGGCCTGTTCGGGCAGAAAAGGCATGGAAGGATTCATCGCTTCAAGAGGGAGTGCCCCCGGGCCCCGACGAGGGGGCCTGCGCCCGGGGCCTCAGGGTCATCGAGAGAATGAAGGCGACCAGGAGGCCGACGGTCAGGAGCCCGCCGACGCGCACGACGTTGAGGATCGAAGCGCTGTAGCGGCCCCTCGAGGGGTCGTACTGGAAGCAGTAGAGGAGCACCTGGTCGATGGGGTTCCCGATCCGGCCGCCGCCGGAATCGACGAGCGCGAGACGCATGTCCTTCGGGGAGTACTCGACCCCGAAGAGATAGTGGGAGATCGCGCCTTCCGGCGTCACGATCACGATCCCGGCGGGATGGGCGAACTGCCGGGTGTCGTCGTCCCAGACGTAGCGAAACCCCACCGCCCGGGTGAGCGACTCGACGGCGGCCGCGTCGCCGGTGAGGAAGTGCCACCCCTGGGCGCCTTCCTTCCGGTCGTACTGGGTCATGTAGGCCTTCTTCTTGGCCGCTGCCAGGGCCGGGGTCTCGCTGGGATCGAAGCTGACGGTGAGAACCTCGAACTCCTGACCGGGCACGAACGACAACACCTTGAGGGCTCGCGCCAGGCCGTTCAGGCTCAGCGTGCACAGCATGGGGCAATCGTAGTAGACGAGGCTCAGGACCACCGGTCGGTCCCCGAAGTAGTCCCCGAGACGCACCTCTTCACCGGACTCGTCACGGAAGACGGCATCGAGTGGGATCGCTCCACCCAGCTTCTGGTCGAAGCCGATCTCCCTGAGGATCACGGGGTCGCCGCTTCCCGGAGGGGGCGGGGCCGGTCCGAGCTGCGCCAGCACGACCGCCGGCGCGGCCAGCAGGAGCAGGGCGAGCATGAGACGCAGGCTCATGGTGCGCCCTCATCTTCCTCTTCCCCGTCGTCCTCGAGAGGCGAGAAGGCCGGGAGCCCCCGCTCGGCAACGAGGCGCATCGCCTCCGCCACGGGGATCCGAACGACTCCACGCTCCTTGTCGACCCAGGCGTAGCTCTCGAGGATCGCGTCTTCCTGGGCACGGAACGCGGCGATGTCCAGCTCGGGCTTCACCTGGAGCCGCGGCCCGGAGGGCTCGAGGGCGCCCGGCTCGGTGGCGAGCACATAGGCCGCTGGCGCCTGGGCTGCGGTCTCGCGCTTCGACAGGAAGTTGAAGAGCGGCTTCACCAGGAAGGCCACGACCACCATGACCGCGAGGATCCAGAAGCCGAACCAGAAGGCCGAGCGCTCGTTGATGTCGCGCTTCTCGAAGCGGACGCCGTTCGGAGGACCGCTCATGGGGTCGCCGCCTCGCCGCTCCTGGACAGCAGCGCGCGCACCCCAGGCTCTCCCACGGGGAGAACGGGGCACTTCCGAAGCTGGCGGCCAAACAGAACGAGCCACAGCCCGCCGAGCCCGAGCGCAGCGGCCAGGTCCATCCAGTGCACCCTCAGGGGCGCCATCCCGTGGCCCTGGGAAAGCAGATCGGGTGCGAGCAGCCAGAAAAGGTCCACGAGCTGCATGACGAGCATGAGCGCGGCGACGAGCCCGAGCGTCTTCGCGTTGCGCTTGAGGTCCCGCGAGAGGAGGAGCGCGAACGGGAGAGCAAAGTGGAACAGCAGCAGCACGACGGCCACCGCACCCCAGGCCCCCTCCAGGCGGTGGATGTAGAACGGGGTCTCTTCGCTGATGTTGCCCGACCAGACGATCAGGAACTGCGAGAAGTTGACGTATCCCCAGAACATCGTGAACGCCAGCAACAGCTTACCCAGATCGTGAACGGTTCCGGGACGAAGGGCCTCGTTCATGGGCGGCTCTCCCGCGAGAAGCGCCATCAGGACGATCGTGAACGAGAGCGCGGAGAGGACCCATCCCACGATGAAGAGCACCCCGTACATCGTCGAGAACCAGTGGGGGGCCAGCGACATGCCCCAGTCGATGGCGGCGAAGGTGATGGTGCCGGCGAGAGCCACCAGGCCGACGCCGGAGACGCTCCGGAGGCGCTTTGCTCGTGCGGCGTCGATGCCGTCGTCCTGCTGAACGGACCAGCGGCTGAGCACGGTGGCGAGAACGGTCCACACCGCGAAGTAGAGCGCGGCACGGACGAGGAAGAAGGGCACGTTGAGGTAGGCCGCCTTGCTCTGGATGATCGGGTCGGCAGCCACCACCTCCGGCCTGGCCCAGACGTAGAGCGAGCCGAGCCCGAGGAGGACGGGCAGGAACAGGACCCCCATGAACGGAATCGTCCGCGCCGCCGCCTCGTGAAAGCGCCGGGGCACGATGCCCCAGAGCCCCCCGGTCAGGTGGTTCAGCATGGCAAGGCCGAGGCACCCGACCGCCACGCCGAGCCAGAATAGCCAACCGAACAGGTACGAGCGCAGGAACTGGTCCCGCTCGACGAAGAAGCCCACGACCAGCCCGAGACCGAAGACGAGTCCCGTCGAGAGCCCGACTCGCTCGAGGCGCCCGATCGAGGGCGGCATGGGAAGCAGGGGGGCGGCCATCAGTGACGCTCCTCCGCACCGGTCACGTCCTCGTCGTCCACTGGCAGCACCGGCAGCAGGCTCGCTTCGAGCTCGCTCTCATGCCCGGCGGGCACGTCGGTGGACGAGGCGTGCTGGCTGAGCTGCAGGGCCCGGATGTACGCTGCGATCGCCCAGCGCTCTTCCACGAGCACCTGCATGGCGTAGTCGGACATGGCGCCGAAGCCGTTGGACATCACGTCGAAGTAGAAGCCGATCGGCGCCTGCCGGAGCCGATCGATGTGGAACGAGCTGGGCCGCTGGAAGCCCCGCTGCACGATGACGCCGTCTCCTCTTCCCGTGCGTCCGTGGCACGGCGAGCAGAAGACACGGAACTCGCTCCGGCCTCGCTCGAGCAGGGCGGCCGTGACCGGCACGGGGATCTCCGTCACGAACTCGTCTTCGGACATGGACATCCCGGTGTACAGTGGATCGCCTTCGTGCAGCGTCCCGCGGGCCACCGTCCCGTCCACGAGCGGCCGCATGGCGCGGCCGTCGGCGAAGAAATCGCTTCCACGGTAGGGCTTGTACTTCGGCTGGTCGTGCATGTCCTGGCGGCAGCCGAGGCCAGCGAGAACGCCAAGAGCGACGAGGGCGAGCCGACGGGCCATCACTCCTCCGCCTCCGAGACGTCTCCGCCGAGGCCCGCGAGGAGCTTCCGTACCCCCTCCCGATCGAACCTCGGGTCCGCGGCCTCGATACACAGGAAGAAGCTGTCGGTGCTCGCGGCGGAGAAGTTCCGCGCGTTGAAGACCGGGTGGTAGGGCCGGGGCAGCCCGTTCAGGGCCAGCATGCCCAGGACGGCGGAGAGCGCCGCGAGCAGGATCGTGGTCTCGAAGCTCGGAATGACGAAGGCGGGCCAGGCGTTGAAGGGCCGGCCCCCGATGTTCATCGGGTACTGGATCACCGAGGTCCAATACTGCAGGCCCCAGCCGCCGGCCAGGCCCACGATCCCACCGGCCAGGACGATCTTCGGGAGAGGGGAGCGGCCCAGGTGCAGCGCCTCGAACACCTCCTCCATGGGGTAGGGTGTGAAGGCGTCGACCTTCGTGTAGCCCGCCGCGTGGACCTCGCGAGCCGCCTTCACGAGCTCGCCCGGCGAGCCGAACTCGGCCACCAGGCCGTAGAGAGGCCGGCTCATGCCCCGTCCTCCTCGATCCGCGCCTCGGGAACGAGCGTGCGCATCTCGAAGATCGAGATCGCGGGCAGCAGGCGAATGAACAGGAAGAAGAGGGTCAGGAAGAGCCCGATCGTGCCGATGAACGTGGCCCAGTCCCAGAAGGTGGGCGAGTACATGCCCCAGGAGGAGGGCACGAAATCGCGGTGCAGGCTCGTCACCACGATGACGAACCGTTCGAGCCACATGCCCACGTTGACCACCATCGCCACCGCGAAGAGCCACGGAACGCTGGTGCGGAAGCGCTTGAACCACATGAGCTGGGGCGTCGCCAGGTTGCAGAAAAGCAGCACCCAGTAGGTCCATCCGTAGGGTCCGAACATGCGGTTCCAGAGCATGAAGCGCTCGAAGGTGTTGCCGCTGTACCAGGCCATGAAGGCCTCCATCATGTAGCCGTAGACCACGATGAGGCTCGTCGCGAGGAGCACCTTGCCCATGTTCTCGAGGTGCTTCATGGTGATGAAGTCCTCGAACCTGTAGAACTTCCTGAGGGGGATGGCGAGGGTGAGGACCATGGCGAAGCCGGCGTAGATCGCTCCGGCAACGAAATAGGGCGGGAAGATCGTCGCGTGCCAGCCTGGGACATTGGCGATGGCGAAGTCGAAGCTCACCACGGTGTGCACGGACACCACCAGCGGTGTCGAGAGCCCAGCGAGGATCAGGTACGCGGTCTCGTAGTTGTGCCAGTGGCGCGCTGAGCCTCGCCAGCCCATGGCCAGGACGCCGTAGATCCACTTCCTGGTCCGATCCTCGGCCCGGTCCCGGAGCGTGGCGAGATCGGGAATGAGGCCCACGAACCAGAACATCAGCGACACCAGCGCATACGTGGACACCGCGAAGACATCCCAGATCAGCGGGCTCTTGAAGTTCGGCCACAGCCCCATGGTGTTGGGGTAGGGGAACAGCCAGTACATGCCCACCCACGGGCGGCCCATGTGGATGATCGGAAAGAGTGCCGCGCAAGCGACCGCGAAGAGCGTCATCGCCTCGGCAAAGCGATTGATCGACATCCGCCACTGCTGGCGCAGAAGCAACAGGATCGCGGAGATGAGCGTCCCCGCGTGACCGATGCCGATCCACCAGACGAAGTTGATGATCGCGAAGGCCCATCCGATGGGAATGTTGAGACCCCAGATGCCCACGCCGCGCACGAGCAGCCACGCCAGAGAGATCAGGAGCAGGTTCAGGAGGCCGAAGGCGACGGCGAGGCCGACGAACCAGCCGCGGGGTGTCCTCTTCGGGAGGACGGGGCTCGTGATCTTGTCGGTGACGCTTCTGAACGTGTGGCCCGGGCCGATGATCCCGGGCTCGCTCTGCGGCGTGCTAGACAAGGTGCCCCGCGGGGGTGTCGGAAGGGATCTCCGGGTTCGGGTTGCGGACCGCAGCCAGGTAGGTGGTCCGCGGCCGCGTCTGCAGCTCCTCGAGCAACCCGTAGTTGCGCGGGCTCGCCTTCCACTTCGAGACGTTGCTCTCGGGATCGTTCACGTCTCCGAAGACGATGGCCTGGGCCGGGCAGGCGGCCTCGCACGCGGTCCGGATCTCCCCGTCGCGGATCGGGCGGCCTTCGTTCCCGGAGTCGATCCGGGCACGGCTGATGCGCTGCACGCAGTACGTGCACTTCTCCATGACACCGCGGGAGCGCACGGTGACCTCGGGGTTGCGCATCATCTTGAAGGTGGGGGTGTCCCAGTCCTGGTAGAGGAAAAAATTGAACCGCCGTACCTTGTAGGGGCAGTTGTTCGAGCAGTACCGCGTCCCCACGCAGCGGTTGTAGATCATCTCGTTGAGGCCCTCCTCGCTGTGGACGGTGGCGGCCACGGGACAGACCACCTCGCAGGGGGCCTCCTCGCAGTGCATGCACACAACGGGCTGGTGGAAGGTCTCGGGGCTCTCGGGGGGGCCCTGGTAGTAGCGGTCCACACGGATCCAGTGCATCTCCCGACCGCGACCCACCTGCTCCTTCCCGACGACGGGGACGTTGTTCTCGGACTGACACGCGGTGACGCAGGCATTGCAGCCGACGCAGGCGCTCATGTCGATGGCCATTCCCCAGGCCCGCCCGGGATATTCGTGGGGGGGGTACATCGACAGCTCGGGCTTCGGCTCGTGCCCCATGTGCTCGAAGACATGGGGGTCCGCCGTGACCTCTTCGAGAGTGGCCGAGCGCACGATGTGCCGGTCGGCCGCAGCTTGATTTGCGGTGTCTTCGATGGTCCAGTGATCCTGGGTGCAGGCCATGAGCATGGTCTCGCTCGTGCGTGCGACCTCCAGGCCGGCACCGAACCAGCGCGCCTGGCTCGTGCGGAGCGCGTAGGCACTCGACCCGGCACCGTCGCCGACTCGTCCGGCCCGGGTGCGCCCATAGCCCAGGTGGAGCGTCACGGAGTCGTCCGGGTGACCGGGGAGGATCCAGACCGGTGCCTTGAGCACGCGGCCGTCCAGTCGGAGCTCGACGACGTCGGTGACGTGTCCCGCTCCCGTCTCGACCGTTCTGAAGCCCCCGAGCCTGTCCGCGGTGGCCGGGCTCATAAGCGCGGCGTTGTCCCAGGTCAGCTTGGTCAATGGACGAGGCAGCTCCTGCAGCCAGCCCAGGTTGGCGAAGCGTCCGTCGAAGACGCCGGGATCGGCACGGAAGGCGATCTCCAGACCCGGGGCCGCCCCACCCTCGGGGGCACGG
>CAXMOH010000506.1:0-4295 GCA_964194855.1 uncultured Hyphomicrobium sp. | reverse complement strand
CGATCCTCAGCGTCCAGCCAGTCAAGTCGCGACTCGTCGCACGCTCGGGCACGAGACCGTTGTTTCGCACGAAGTGCGCGCTGCTCGGTGTGACGTCGGCGTCGAGAAGCGTGACCGGCGCCTCGGCGTTGACGGGCCGGTCGTTGAGGACGATGAGACCCTCTTTGCCTTCGATGACGAAGGGCTCGGCCTCGTCGGCGAGGGCCGCCGGCACCCATCCCGCCGGCTGGCGTCCGGCAAACGGCACGAGCTGGGTCGCGAAGAACCCCACCGTCGCCGAGCCCAGGACCCGCCCGAAGCGACGACGTCCGCGTCCCCAATCGAGAAGATGCGACGCGCGCTCCGGGTCCTGGCGGAACAGCTCCAGGAGCCCCCGCTCTTTTCGTGTCGTCATTGGACGTCGCTCCTTCGTGTGCCGGTTTGACCAGATTCTAGCAACCGGTCGGTAGAACGGTCATCCCCATGTTCGTCATGCTGAGGAGCTTTGACCCTGCGCGTGCGACGAAGCATCTCCCGATGGGGAACGAGATCCTTCGCGCGACCACTCGATCGAAGTGCTCAGAATGACGTCCTTGCTTCGTCGCACGCTCATGTCGGAGCGCTCAGGGTGACGGGGCGGCGCCTACTTCGATACCGGACAGGCGCTCGAGGGCCTTGACGAGGGCGTGGTTGCCCTCGGCGCCCAGGCCCTGCGCCTGGAGGGTGCGATAGAGATTGACGACGAGGCTGGTGCCCAGCATAGGGACACCGAGCTCGCCCGCGGCCTCGGTCACGAGGCGCAAGTCCTTTTGTTGAAGGTCGATGGTGAAGCCCGGGCGCCAATCGCGCTTGATGACCTGCGGACCTCGGTTGGCCAGCATCCAGCTCCCGGCGGCGCCCGGCACGACCGCCTCGAGGGTCTTCTCCAGATCGAGATCCGCGGCCTGTGCGAAAACCAGGGCCTCGCTCACCGCCAGGGCGTTCCCGACGACGAGGATCTGGTTGACGAGCTTGACCTTCTGACCCGAGCCGAGGGGCCCCACGTGGGTGATGGCCTTGCCCATGGCGCGGAAGAATGGCATGGCCCTCTCGACCTGTTTCGGGTCACCACCCACCATGATGCTCAGGGTGCCCTTTGCCGCTCCCTCGCTGCCTCCGCTGATGGGGGCGTCCAGCATGTGGACGTCTCGTTCCGACAGACGCTCTCCCATCTCGGTCGTGGCCCGGGGGCTGATGGTGCTCATGTCGATCACCAGGGACCCGGGTTTGACGCCTTCGACGACGCCGCGCTTCCCGAGAAGGACCGCCTCGACGTCCGGCGTGTCGCTGACACAGGTGATGACGATGTCGCACCCGGCCGCCAGCTCCGCCGGATCCTCGGCCGCCTCGAAGCCCTCGGCCACGAGCTCGTCGAGCCGGCCCCGCGTGCGGTTCCACAGCAGCGGCTTGAAGCCCGCCGCGGCCAGGTTCCGCACCATCCCGCGCCCCATGATGCCGATGCCGATGAAACCGATGCTCTCGCTCACGCCTGCCTCCTCACCCATTTGATCGTGCTCTCTGCCCGTACGAGTCTCATGGGTTCTCGCTCCCGCCGGCTGTGGGTCGTCGACCAAGCTTCACGATCGCCACGATGGCGCCGGCCGCGATCGCTGCCACGAGGAACGTCCCCAGATTGAAGACGCCTCTCTCCGTGTGCCAGACCACCGCGTACCCGATCGCTCCGGGGAGGAGCGCGTAGTAGAGGAAGGGCATGAGCGTCAGTCGGATCACCGCCCCCTCCTTTCCCACGAGCCCCACCACCGCCGAGGCCGCCACCACGTTGTGCACGCAGATCATGTTGCCCGCAGCGCCTCCCACGGCCTGGAGGGCCACGATCCATGTGGGGTCGACACCGATCCGCTCCCCCACCCCGAACTGGAACAGCGAGAACATCATGTTGCTGATCGTGTTGCTGCCCGCCACGAAGGCGCCCAGGCCCCCGATCAACGGGGCGAAAACCGGCCAGGCGGAACCGGTCAGCAAGGCCACGCCGTCCGCGAGGGCAATGGGCATCTGGTCGTAGCCCGCCGCCCCACCGCCGCTGTTAATAAAGACCTGGACCATCGGCACGGTGAACACGAGGGCCACCGAGGCTCGGCCGGTGGCAACGAGGGACGCCGTCCAGGCCTGACGGTAGCTGTGGCGGTCGATCCGGTGAAGCGCGAAGGTGAGAAGCGACACCACGACGAAGATGGTGCCTGGCAGGTAGAGGGGCACCTCGCGAGCCGAGACGCCCGTGCCAAAGAGGTCCGTGAAACCCACTCCCCAGGCCTTGAGCCATTCCGCGAACGGGAAGAACCGCAGCCGGGTCAGGACCAGGAGTGCCGCCACCATGAGGTAAGGGGACCAGGCCCGAAGCGCCCCCATGGGCTCCCCCTGCCCAACCGGATCGCGCTGGTCGATGGAGCCGGTCCACTCCGCAGGCCAGTTCTCCCGCTCGTCGAAGTCCCAGGCCTCCTCGGCGGGCGGCATCAGGAAACCCTTGCGCGCCGCCCACACGACGATCGTCAGGCCGACGAGGGAGCCCAGGAGAGTCGGGAACTCGGGCCCGAGGAACCACGCTGCCGCCACATAGGGAATCGTCATGGCCAGCGAGGCGAACAGAGCAAACCTCCAGACCCGCACGCCTTCGGCAAAGCTGCGGTTCCGGCCGAAGAAGCGGGTCATGAAGGCCACGACCAGCAGCGGGACCAGCAGTCCGGCGATCGCGTGGAGCACCGCGATCTTCACGCCGATCATGGCCAGGAAATCGGTCCATTCGGCGTACCCGAGCCCCTCGGCGAAGGCCCGAACGCCCGCGTCCCCCGACAGCCCCGTGTTCACCCCGACCAGGATGGGCGTGCCGGCGGCCCCGAACGACACCGGCGTGCTCTGGATGATCATCCCCGCCATGACCGCCGCCATCCCCGGGAAGCCGAGGCCCACGAGGAGCGGGACGGCCACCGCCGCCGGAGTGCCGAAGCCGGCCACTCCCTCCATGAAGGACCCGAAGAGCCAGGCGACGATGATCACCTGGATGCGTCGGTCCGCAGTGACGCCGGTGAGCCCGTTTCGGATGGTGCGGAGCGCTCCGCTCTGCTGGAGGGTGTTCAGAAGGAGGATGGCCCCGAAGATGATGAAGAGGAGGCTCGCCGCGATGAGCAACCCCTTCAGGGTCGCGGCAGCGACCTGGAGCCGCGGGACCTGCCAGACGCCGAGGGCCAGGCCCGCGGCGGTCAGGTAGGAGACCGGCATTGCGCGGCTCGCCGGCCAGCGCAGGATCACCAGGAGGAGCGCCAGCGTGCCGACGCTGGCCGTCACGACGCGCCGTCGGCCGTGTAGACCCCTCCCGCCGCAGCCAGCGCCGCGCCGCGGTCGAGCTTCACGCCCTGGTCGCCGAGGAGGGTCTCGAGCGCGGCCAGCACCGCGGTCACGTTGCGGCGGGTGGACGAGCTGCCCATGAGACCGATTCTCCAGGCCTTGCCCTTGAAGGGTCCGAGACCCGCCCCGATCTCGATACCCCACTCCCCGAGAAGACGGCGACGGACGGTCGCGTCGTCGGCGCCGTCCGGGACGTGCACGGCGTTGAGGTTGGGAAGCGAATGAGCCGGGATGTAGCTCAGGCTCATGGCCTCGAGACCCGCGCGGAGCGCTCGGTGGTTCAGGAGATGGCGGGCCTGACGAGCCTCCAGCCCCTCCTCGACGACCATGCGCAACGCCTCGTAGAGAGCGTACGACATGTTGATGGGCGCGGTGTGGTGATAGACCCGGCTCTCGCCCCAGTACTGAGAAATCATCGACAAATCAAGATACCAGCTCTGGACCTTGCTCTTTCGCTTGCGGACGACGTCGTAGGCCGCCGGGGAAAAGGTCACCGGGGCCAGCCCCGGAGGACAGGAGAGGCACTTCTGTGTGCCGCTGTAGCAGGCATCGATGCGCCAGTCGTCCACCTTGAGCTCGACTCCCCCCAGCGAGGTGACGGCATCCACCAGGAGGAGGGCGCCCTTGTCTTTGTCATGGACGAGACGGGAGATCTCGACCAGGGGCTGGTGGGCCCCGGTGGAGGTCTCCGCGTGGACGACACCCACCACTTTGGACTTCGGGTGCTCGGCAAGCGCCTTTGCGACGGCGTCGGGCTCGATAGTCTCGCCCCAGGACGCCTCGACGAGGTGGACGGTCGCCCCGCAGCGGCCCGCGACGTCGGCCATGCGAGTGCCAAAGACCCCGTTGACGCAGACGACCATCTCGTCCCCGGGCTCGATGAGGTTGGCGACGCAGGTCTCCATTCCGCTGGACCC
>CAXMOH010000505.1:0-6483 GCA_964194855.1 uncultured Hyphomicrobium sp. | reverse complement strand
CCGACGGTGGGCGTCGGGATCACCTCGAAGGTATTGCCCGCGACGGTCCAGAGCGGCTCGCCGGTGCCCGGATCGTAGGCGTTCACCTCGTCCTCGCTCGAGACGATGAGCTCGTCCCGTCCGCCGGCGCGCACGACGATGGGGGTGCTCCAGCCGATCCTGGCCTTCCGGTCCGTCGACCATTTCTTCCTTCCGCTTTTCTTGTCGAAGGCGGCGACGAACGACCGGCCCCCGTGGTCGTGGTAGAGGATCACGGAGTCTCGATAGAGAATCGGGGAGCCCGCCGTGCCGTGGTAGTTCCGGAGCGATCCGACCTGGCTCTGCCACACGATCGCCCCGTCCAGGTCGATCGCCACCAGCCCGTGGATCCCGAACGAGGCGTAGACGCGGGTCCCGTCGGTCACCGGTGTGGCCGAGGCGTGCCCGTTCTTCCGGTGTCCTTGCTCGACGCCTTCGTGGGGAACGGCGGTCTCCCAGAGGAGAGCTCCGTCCGAACGGCTGTAGGCCAGGACCGACAGCCGCCGGCCGCCGTCTCGCGCCGTGGTGACGAAGATGCGGTCGCCCCAGACGATCGGCGACGAGTTGCCCCGACCCGGAACGGCGACCTTCCAGAGCACGTTGTCGGTGTCCGACCACGCGTCGGGGTAACCGGAGCCCCGGACGTGGCCCTGGCCCGAGGGCCCTCGCCAGCCGGGCCAGTACAGGCTGCCCTCACCGATGACGCTCAGCATGTGGACGTCTTCGGCCGCTGGTGTGGCCAGAGGCAGGGTCAGAACGAGGCCGATGGCGAGCGATCGCCTCATTGCGCGGCGGCCACGCAATTCCGCCCGCGCTTCTTGGCCTCGTAGAGGCCGTCGTCGGCCAGCTCGATGAGATGCGCCTGGGCCTTCCGGCGATCCGGGACGAGCGTGGCGACGCCGACGCTGACGGTGACGATCGGGCCGGTTTTCGAGGCGTCGTGGGGAATCGCGAGCTCCGCCACCTGTCGCAGCACCCGCTCGCCCACCTCCCGAGCGCCACCGTCGTCCGTGTCGGGGAGCAGGAGGACCATCTCATCGCCACCGTAGCGAGCCACGGTGTCGCCGGGACGGTTGGCCGCCTGGCTCAGAACGCCCGCCACGGCGCGGAGGGTGTTGTCGCCCTGGACGTGGCCGTGGGTGTCGTTGAAGTGCTTGAAGTGATCCACGTCGCACAAGAGGAGCGACAGAGTGGCCCCGCGGCGTTCGTGCTCGGCCCAGAGCCGGCTGAGCGCGTCGTCGAAGAAGCGTCGGTTGCCCACGAGAGTCAGTCCGTCGATCGATGCAAGGCGGGCCAGCTTCTGGTTGGCTCGCTCGAGGTCCGACGTGCGGTCGGCCACCCGCTCCTCGAGCTCGTGGGCGTAGGCGTCCAGCTCCGCGTGGGCGTCGCGCAGCTCGTCGGTGGCGCGCTCCAGCTGCGTGTAGGCCCCGGAGAAGCGCATGGCGAGGACGATGGCCTGCGAAAGCGCACAGATGAAGAGCGCGTAGGGCAAGATGTAGATCGACCCGCCGAGGAAGAGCATCGTCGGCAGGTCCCGGAAGATCGACAGCAGGGTGTCGTGGAATCCGGCGACGGTGACTGAAAGCAGGCCGAGAAGGAAGAGCCACGCACCCGCTCGACCGTTGAACACGGCACGAGCTGCGAGCACGGGCGCGGCCAGGGTCCCGCCCACGAGGTAGACCTGGAGGAGGGGCAGACCCTGGCTGAACACCACGGGCGGCGTCACGAGCACGAAGAGCCCCATCGCGAGACCTGTCAGCACAACGCCTTTCACTACCCAGGCCGGTACCTCATTGGGAAACAGTGTGCGCAGGAACGGGGCCAGGATGGCCGCGATGACGATCATCGAGATGTACTCGATCTTGACGTGCAGGCTCCAGGGGAAGTCGGGCACCAGCGTCACGAGGAGCATCTCGTCGACCGTGAGGATTCGGGCCGTCACCCCGAAGCTCATGATGGCGAAGTAGAGGGCCGACGGATCGCTCCTTCGAGCCGCCCAGATGAACACGTGGTAGAGCCCGATGATGGCGAAGCTGCCGACGAGAAAGAGAGTGAGCGCGACGTTGTCCTCGCGCAGCTTGCGGATCCCGGCGGGATCCCCCAGCCAGATGGGCTCCCAGGCTCCGCCCTTGGCGTAGTGGAAGTTGGAGGCCTGGAGGACGAGGTCGAGGGATCCGTTCTCACGAGCCGCTAGATCGACGATGACAGGCTCGTAGTCCGGCTTCCCGGACGCGGCATCCTCCGCGACCTTGCCCCGCTCGGCGATCAGATCGCCATCGGCGTAGAGCCGGTAGGCCGTCGAGACCGTGAGAAGCCTGAGCGCCAGGCGGGAGGTTCCTGGCGGCAGCAACACCCGCAGACGATAGGTGGCAAAGCCGGCCGTGCCCGGCCAGGACCCGGGCACGGGGGTGAACGTCTCCGTGGCATCGAGAGCGCGCGTGTCGTTCGCGTCGACGAGCCGCTTCCAGAGAAACGCCCACTCTCCGTCGAGCCGAACGGGACCGTCGAGCACGGGGTTCCAGGCCGTGAGATCGATCACGCCAGCGACGGCCCGCGGTGCGAGGGGTGCCGTCGTGCAACCGCCGAGCAGTGCGACCAGCAGAAGCACGGCGAGGCCTACCGACCGTGTGCTCTCCGCTCTCGACGTCACGCTTCTCACACTGCGGAAATGAGCCAAAGCGCCGAATGCCCAGCAGGGACCGTCGCGCGAGGTGGAATTGGTGGACCTGGTCGGGATCGAACCGACGACCTCGTGAATGCCATTCACGCGCGCTCCCAACTGCGCCACAGGCCCACAGGGCAAGACAAAAGACTAGCAGCTAGCTCGTTGGCCGGTCAACTGACGCGCTGCCGCTGCGGCGCCCGCAGCGTAGCGGGTTGAGTCGCGTTGACGGGGCAGCGGTCGTCGGTGGAGAATCCTTGCAACCAGGCATGAAGTACCTCACGACACTCCAGGTGGCAAACGATCTGAAGATCAGCAAGCAGACGCTGCTGAACTGGCTCTACGCGAAGAAGGTGCCGGAGCCACCCAGAAACCGCAACGGGTACCGCCTCTGGAGCTCGGCGCGGGTCAGCCTCATCCGGAAGATGATCGGGGACGGACGCATCCACCGGCGGACTGTCATTCACCGTGAGCCCTCGAAGGGACCGGAGGTCGTTGCCGAGCTGGCCCGGGAGGTGAGCCAGTTCCTGCGCGATGCGGAGATCCCGCTGCGAAGGTTCCAACAGGAGCTGAGCCGGATTCACGGCCGGGGCACGGCACGCCGCAGCGCCCGCGCGGCGGCGCGCCCCGCGGGCCGTCGCCCGCCTCGTCGTCCGCGCCGGTAACGCTCGGGCGGCGTCTCTACTCCCAGGGGATGTCGGGCATGGAGAGCCGCTCCACGGGCTCTCCCTTCTCGAGGTGCGAGCTGCAGATCTCCGCCAGATCGTCCGCGGCGACGCTCGCGTACCAGACGTTGTCGGGCTGGACGGCCATGACCGGGCCCTGGCTGCAGTGTTTGAGGCACATGGTCCGGTTGATCATGATCCGGTCCTGTAACCCCTTCTCGTGAACGATGTCGCGGAGCGCGTCGTAGAGCGACTGGGAGTCCTTCTGTCCGCACGAGCCCTTGGGATTCCCCGGGGGGCGGGAGTTGACGCAGACGAGAACCTGACGCTCGGGCCTGGACACGGTGCTCCTCCTGTGTCGTGAGAAGGGTGAAGATGACGGCTTTTCGGCAGTATAGCCTCCCGTGCTAGGCTCCGAGCGAGCCACATCGAAATAACATGATCAAGGAGGCTGGGCCTCGATGAAGACCCTGGGTCGGATCCTTTGGACTGTCGTCAGCGTCGTGCTGTTCGCCGCGCCCGCACTTGCCGAGGACGTGGTCGTCGTATTCAAGACCGACGGCTCCGAGGGGGCTGGGACCTCGACGCAGTACTACTCCAGGGAGCGAATGAGAACGATCGAGGGGCAGAGGGACACGGTGTTCGAATACGCCAGCGGCACGATCACGAACATCGACCACAAGAAGAAGGAGTACTCCCAGATCACACTCGCCGAGATCGAGGAGGCGATGGAGGCCATGAACGCCCAGATGGAGCAGGTGAGGGCGCAGATGGAGGCGATGCCCGCGGCGATGCGCGAGCGCATGGCCAAGATGATGGGTGGCATGGGGGGCGAGGTCACCCTCACGAAGGGTGAGACTCGGCAGGTGGCCGGGTACGCGACGCAGGAGTACACGGTGACCATGGGTGAGGGGATGACGATGAAACTCTGGAACACCACCGAGATCGCGCTTCCCGTTCCTCCTGCGGAGCTCAAGAAGCTCGCGGCCTTCACCGGTCCCATGGCCGCCATGGCCAACAACCCGATGTTCAAGGGCTTCGCTCAGCTCGCCGAAAAAGTGAAGGAGATCGAGGGGCTCACGCTCGCCGAGGAGACCTCGATGAACATGATGGGTCGCGGATCGCAGAGCTCGCGTGAGGCGAAGGAGGTGCGGATGGGGCCGATCTCCCCGTCCGAATTCGACGTGGGCGCGCTCGCGAAGGGCTACAAGAAGGTCAAGTCCCCTCTGGGCGACCTCGGAAAGCGGTAGAGGACGTAGCGCGGCCGCGGGCGACCCTTCTCCTTGACGGTGAGGAGGTCGACTGCACGGTAGCGGCGAGCGAAGTACGTCTCGAAGACATCCCGTGCCAGCCCGTGCCACGCGCGGGCGGCGGTGGGGTCGGCGCGACACAGCTCACTCCAGGCCGCCGGGACCTCGAACAGGAGCGCCGCCTCGTCGAGGTCGAGGAGAGGTGGCGAGGAGACCGGCCGGTCCTCCTCCCACGAGACCTCGTTGATGCGTGGCGCATCCAGGAGGCGGGCGGCCGGGGGCGGCGCCTGCCCGCCCGAGCGCTCCTTCACGCTCGGGCTCTGAAGCTCCCAGCGCACCAAGAGACGGTCCGTCGGGAGGCCGTGGTGCAACGCCGAGCTCGTCGTCCCGGAGAGGTCCGGCAGGATCTCCGTTGCGGTGGCGCCCAGACGCCGAAGGTTGAGGCGGGCGTTGCCGGCCTGGAGCGGGTCGAAGGTCCAGGTGATGAGCTCGAGGCCGCGGCGGACCGCCTCGTCCCTCTGAGCCCACTTCAGCCGGGGTCCGAGGCCTCGGCCCCGGGCCTCGGGAAGCACGGCGAGCATGTCCGAGTGCAGGTGGGGCTCGGCGCCGTGCAGGCCTGGGAAGGCGTAGGAGAAGCCGATGACCCGCCCCTCCAGGTCCTCGGCCAGGAGGAGGATCGCCCCGGCGCGCACGGTCGCCAGCAGCTGGCTGGGGCCGGTGACGTCGAGATCGCTGAGCCCCCAGACGACCCGCTGCAGCTCGACACAGGCCTGAAAGTCCCCATGATCGCGGGCGATCCGGATCGTCGGCTCAGCCGCTGCCAGATCGCTCAACGACTCGCGCTGGCCAGCTCTTCCAGTCGGTCCAGCTGCTGGCGGTGGCCGATCGAGATCAAGACGTCGCCGCCCTCCAGCACGGTCTCGGGGCTCGGGTTGAAGACCATCTTCCCGTCGGGCTTCTTGATGGCCACGACGATGATGCCGAGCTCGCTCTTGATCGAGCTCGTCTTGAGCGACTCGCCCACGAGCGTGCTGTCCGTCCGCAGCTCCGCCTCCTCGATCTGGAGCTCGAGGTGGGCGCTGCGAGTCGCCAGCTCGATGAAGTCCATGGCGTGCGGCCGCAGCACCGCCTGCGCGACCCGATGCCCTCCGATCGCGTAGGGGGAGATCACCCGGCTGGCGCCGGCCCGTACCAGCTTGCGCTCGGCGCCGTCGCTCTCGGCCCGGGCCACGATGAACAGGTCCTCGCTCAGGAACCGGGCGCTCATGGTGATGTAGAGGTTGTCCGCATCCGAGGCCGCGGCGCTCACCAGGGCTCGCGCCCGCTCGACCCCGGCCTGCTTGAGCACCTCGTCGGCGGTGGCGTCCCCCACGAGAGCGATGCCGTGGGGGATCGAGAACTCCTGGAGGACGGCGGGGTTCCGGTCGATGAGCACGAAAGGGAGACCCGCTGCCGAGAACTCCTCGCAGACCAGGCGACCCATTCGCCCGAAGCCGCAGACCACCAGGTGGTTGTCGAGCTGTGAAAGCTGACTCTCCATGCGCTGCCTCCCGAAGACTGTCCGAATCTCGCCGGTGACGATGGCCCGAATGAACGCACCCGCCGCATAGAAGGCCGTGAAGACGCCTCCAAGAGCCAGCGCCATGGTGAACAGGCGGCCCGCGGTGCCGAGTGGCCTCACCTCGTGAAAACCCACGGTGGTGATCGTGATGACCGTCATGTAGAGGGCGTCGAAAAGATCCCAGCCCCCGACGAACTTGTAGCCGAGCGTTCCTCCCACCAGGAGGGCCACGAGGACCACCAGCGGAAGCAACAGATGCCTGAGGGCGGACGTAGTCTTCACGGCTGCATCCGGCCTCGACGCGGTCTGACTTTCGCCACGGCTCCT
>CAXMOH010000504.1:0-2984 GCA_964194855.1 uncultured Hyphomicrobium sp. | reverse complement strand
CCGCTGCCCGTCCCCGCGCCCACTTGAACCACCCGGCTCGCCAGGTCTCCTGCGACGTCGGAGAAGTGCTCGGTCATGGTGTCCAGGGCCCGCCGCTGAGCCAGCCGCGCCAGGCGCTGGGTCTCGCTCTGTGACACTGGGTGAGGGGCCTCCGACTGGGGCTCGGCGGGCCTCAGCAGGACGCCGACCACGAGAATGGCCGCCGCCGCCAGCGCCAGGCCGGCGATGTACTTGGGACTGTGACGGTTGTCTGTGGACTCCGACGTCGGCATTCGGGTCCCTCCCGTCGCGGTGACCGACCCGACGTCATGCTAGCCGAAACCCGACGTTTTGGGGATGTTCCGACGGGAAGGGGCGGGTCCGCCGGTCTGCTAGACCGTGGCCGAGCTCCTCGACTTGGCGATCAGGCCGACCCCCAGGCCGACGAGCAGCAACGGCCAGAGCGTTCCGACGTTGGCCCAGTAGGGCCACGTCAGCCAGCCGAAATTGTCGGCGAGCAGCAGGACCCCGCCGAGCATCAGAACCGCCCCCACGACGGCCTGGGCGCGGGCCGGCTCGGGTGCCGCACTGCGGGCGTTCTGGGCCGCCTCGCGCACTCCCTCGGCAGCCGAACGGACCTCGTCGGCGACCCTGGAGCTCGCTTCACGGACGGCCTCGAACCCTTGCCCCGCGGCCTCGGTCGCCGAGGTCGCCACGGCCGGAGCCGTGGCGTCCCCCCGGGGGATCACGACCCAGCAGATCAAGTAAACGAGCAGCCCCAGGCCGTTGGCGAAAAACAGCAGCACGAAGGCCAGCCGCACGAGGACGGGATCCACGTCCAGGTACTGCCCCAGGCCTGAGGCGACGCCCCCGATGACGCCGCTCCGTGTGTCCCGAACCAGTCTCTTGGGCACGATCCCCCCTTGTTCTACAAGACTGTACGGTCGGGAGCCGCCCGGGGTTCGACGAATGGCCGTGGCGCCGTCAGGCGTTCGGGTCCATCGTGCCCGAGAAGTATGAGTCGTACGCGCTCAGGTCGAAGTGCCCGTGGCCCGAGAGGTTGAAGAGGATCACGAGAGGCTTGCCTTCCTCCTTCGCTCTCTGCGCGTGAACGACCACGCTGTGCACGGCGTGGGCCGTTTCGGGGGCCGGGATCGTCCCCTCGGTCTGTGAGAATTTGACGGCGCTCTCGAAGACCTCACCCTGGAAGTAGGCTTCGGCCTCGATGAGGCCCTCGTCCAGAAGGTGGCTCACGAGAGGGGCTGAGCCGTGGTAGCGCAGGCCCCCTGCGTGCACGGGTGGCGGCACGAACTCGTGCCCGAGCGTGTGCATCATCATCAACGGAGTCGTTCCCGCCGTATCGCCGAAATCGTACTCCCGCTTCCCCTTGGTGAGGGTGGGGCAGGCGGCCGGCTCGGCGGCGATCACGCGCAGCGCCTTCTTCTCCTTGATCTTGTCCCGGAGGAACGGGAAGGCGAGCCCGGCAAAGTTGCTGCCGCCGCCGTGCGACGCGATGAGGACGTCGGGGTAGTCCCCGGCGATCTCCATCTGCTTCTTGGCCTCCTGTCCGATCACGGTCTGGTGGAGGAGCACGTGGTTCAAGACGCTGCCGAGGGAGTACTTGGTGTCGTCCCGGCCGGCCGCGTCCTCGATGGCCTCGGAGATCGCCATCCCCAGGCTCCCGGGCGAGTCCGGGTCCTTCTCGAGGATGGCCCGGCCGGCGTTCGTCAGCTTCGATGGGCTCGCCACGATGTCGGCGCCGTAGGTTTTCATCATGACCCGTCGGTAGGGCTTCTGGTCGTAGCTGATGCGGACCATGTAGACCATGCACTCGAGGCCCATCAGCTGGGTGGCGCACGCCAGCGCGCTGCCCCACTGGCCCGCGCCGGTTTCGGTGGCGAGCCGCTTCACACCTTCCTGCTTGTTGGCCCAGGCCTGCATGAGGGCGGTGTTGAGCTTGTGGCTTCCCACCGGGCTGACGTGCTCGGATTTGTAGTAGATCTTCGCCGGGGTGTCGAGGAGCTTCTCGAACGCCCGTGCGCGGAAGAGCGGGCTCGGGCGATAGAGGCGGTAGATGTCGCGCACCTCGTCCGGGATCTCGATCTGCGGCTCCTGCGAGACCTCCTGCTTGATCAGCTCCATCGGGAAGATGGGCGCGAGCGCCTCGGGCCCGATGGGCTCCTTCGTGCCGGGGTCGAGCGGGGGCGGCAAGGGCGTCGGGAGATCCGGTGCGATGTTGTAGTAGTGGGTTGGGATGTCGGACTCGGGAAGAGTGATCTTCGTGTCGGTCGTGGCCATCGCCTGCCTCCTTCGGTTCGTCCCGGGCGCTCTCTCGGGCCGTCAACCTCGTCGCCGCCGGCGATCCTCGACGGTTGCCTGCCCAGGAGCCGGGAGCGTAGCATGCAGGCATCCGCGTGTCTCTGGATCATCGGGGGTACGCCGGAGTCTCACCAGCGGCCCCAGGACATGAGGTGACCCGTGCACTATCTTCTTTTCTACGACTACGTCGAGGGCGTCCTCGAGAAACGGGCCCCTCATCGCGCGGAGCACCTGCGGCTTGCGAACGAGGCCCTGGAGAAAGGCGAGCTCCTCCTCGGCGGAGCTTACGCCGACCCGGTCGACGGGGCGGTCCTCGTTTTTCGCTGTGACGACCCGTCTGTCGTCGAGACGTTCGTCGCGAGCGATCCCTACGTCAAGAACGGGCTCGTCACCGCCTGGCGCGTCCGACCCTGGACGGTGGTCATCGGCAACTAGCCCTTCATTCAGGGATCGAGACGAATCGCGAGCTGGTCGACCACGGGCTCGAGAGTCTCGCGGTGGGCGGCGACACGCTCACGGATGCGTTCGAGGGCTTCCGGGTGCCGCGCCGCCACGTCGAACCTCTCCGACGGATCCTCCACGACGTTGTAGAGGAGCGGGGGATCGTGTGGCAGCGGCGGGTCGGCGGAGAATCCGGGCTGGGTGAAGTAGTGGGCTTTGAAGGAGCCCACGCGAGCCGCGAAGAG
>CAXMOH010000503.1:0-4869 GCA_964194855.1 uncultured Hyphomicrobium sp. | reverse complement strand
CGCCCACCGAGGGCGTCGAGGGGGCCGAAACGTCCTCGCCAACGATCGTGGTCCTGCCCTTCCAGAACAAGGGCTCCTCGGAAGACGAGTACTTTGCCGACGGCATGACCGACGAGATCACGACCCGGCTGGCGGGGCTCAGCGGCCTGCGGGTGATCTCGAGCTCCAGCGCGATGCAGTACAAGGAGAATCGGCCACCGATGAAGCAGATTGCCGAGGAGCTGGGTGTCGACTACGTGCTGGACGGGTCCGTGCGCTGGGCCCGTGGTGACTCGGGCAGTCGTGTTCGAATCACTCCCGAGCTGGTGCGCACCGCCGATGACACGCAGCTTTGGGCCGATTCCTACGACCGTGTCATTGAAGACGTGTTTGCCATCCAATCGGAAATCGCCTCCGCCGTGGTCGCGCAGCTGGGCGTCGCGCTTCTCGAGCCCGAGCGTGAGGGGCTGGAGATGCAGCCGACCGAGAACCTGGAGGCTTACCAGGCGTATCTGCGCGGCAAGCAGCGCCAGGGGTCGGCGGACTTCAGCGAGCAGAATCGACGAGACGTCATCAAGAACTTCCAGCAATCCGTCGAGCTCGACCCTGGCTTCGCCCTGGCCCACGCTGGCCTGGCCCACGCACATTCCTTCTACTATCGGCTGGGCTTCGACCTGACCCCAGCGCGGCGCAGGATGGCCCGACAGGCCTTCGATAGAGCCCTGGCCCTCGATGCCGACTCACCGCGGGTTCTCTATGAAACCGGCTTCTACCACTACTACGTCGAGCAGGACTTCGACGCGGCGCTCGCCAACTTCCTCGCGGCTGGAGAGGCCCGGCCCAACGATGCGCAGATCATCGCTGCCCCCGCCTTTGTCTGGCGTCGGCAGGGCCGATACGAAGAGGGGACCGAGCGACTCGAGCGTGCATTCGAGCTCGATCCCCGAAACGCACAGCTCGCCGCCCTCATCGCCGAGTTCACACAATGCACCAGAGACTACGCCAGGGCCGTCGAGTACTTCGATGTCGCGATTGGTCTGGCGCCCGACGAGCACTGGCCGTACGTCCAGAAGGCACAAACGCGCTGGCTCTGGACGGGCGATCTGGCCCAGGCGCAGCGCATTCTGGACTCGGCTCCCAGCAGAGCCGAAGGCACCGTCCTCTACATCCTGACCCTGAGCCAGATCGCTCGAATGCGTCGGGACTTTGACGAAGTCCTCGACCTCCAGGACAGGGCTTCCTTCGAGTGGTACGACCATCAGAGCATGTCCTTCCCCAAGCAGATGTTCACGGCTCAGGCGTTTCGACTCCGCGGCGAAAGCGAGTCCGCCAACGCGGCCTTCCAGGATGTGCGGACGGACCTGGAGAAAGCGCTCGAAGCCCGGCCCGACGACTATCGACTCCATAGCAGCCTCGGTATGGCCCTGGCGGGCCTGGGCCAAAAGGACGCAGCCATTGCCGCGGGTCGGAAGGCCGTCGAGATGCAGCCCGTCGAGACGGAGGCCTACATTGGACCAGTCCTGGTCGCCAACCTCGCCTTGACCTACACAAGGGTCGGGGAGCACGACCAGGCCATCGATGAGCTCGCCAGGCTGCTCTCGATTCCCGCGAAGATCTCGGTGGCCGAGTTGCGGCTCGATCCACGCTGGGATCCTCTGCGCGACAACGTCCGCTTCCAGGAGCTGATCGACAAGTAGTCGTCGGCTGTCCCAACGGTTGCAGCACTCGTGCAGGGGATGAGGGAGAATTGCGCCCCCGACGAAGGAGCAGATATGGCAGGCATCGCGATGCTGGGAACGGGCCTCATCGGCCGGTTCTACACGGAGGCGCTTCAAGGGAAGCGGACCCGGGACCGGGTGACGGTCGTCTATGGGCGTGACTCCGAGCGGACGAAGGCCTTCGCCGAGACATGGGGCATTCCTCGCTGGACCACCGACCTGGCAGAGGCCATCGGCGACGCTGACGCCGAGGCGGTGGTGATCGGTCTGCCGAACCATCGGCACAAGGAGGCGGTGTCTCTTGCCGCCAAGGCGAAAAAGGCGGTCCTGTGCACGAAGCCTCTCGCCCGATCGGCCGCTGAAGCACTCGAGATCCTCCAGATCGTCGAAGGGGCCGGGGTCTTCCACGGGTACCTCGAGGATCTCGTGTACACGCCCAAGACCCTGAAGGCCATTGCCGCGGTCCAGCAGGGGACTGTGGGCAAAGTGCTCTGGACTCGCTCGCGGGAGGCGCACCCGGGGCCGCATAGCGACTGGTTCTGGAACAAGGAGCTTTCCGGTGGGGGAGCCATCGTCGACCTGGGCTGCCACTGCATCGAGATCGGCCGCTCCTTCGTCGGCAAGGACGTACGCCCCGTGGAGGTCGTGTGCTGGGGCGACACCCAGGTCCATCCCATCGACGCGGAGGACCACGCCGTCGGCCTCGTCCGATACGCGAGCGGGGCTGTGGCCCAGTTCGAGGTGTCGTGGTGCTTCCGGGGCGGGATGGATCTGCGCGACGAGGTCTCGGGCACCGAAGGGACCATCTGGCTGAACCACTGGCAGCGCACCGGCTTCGAGATGTTCTCGTCCGGCGGACCCGGCGGCTACGTGGCGGAGAAGGCGGAAAGCGAGGGCGGGTGGATGTTCCCGGTGGGGGACGAGGCCGCGGCCCTGGGTTACGAGGCGATGTTCCAGGACATGCTCGACGCAAGGGAAGGCGGGCGGCCGCCCGTCGAGACGTTCTACGACGGCTACGTGGTGAACGCGATCATGGACGCGGCCTACCTTTCTATCGACTCCAAGCGATGGGAGCCGGTCGTCCTCGACGTGTGGCGGGGTGCCACCGGCGAGGCCGAGAAGGTCGAGGCCAGCTCTATCGACGACCAGTACGACCTCATCCTCATTAAGCGCGAGCGGATGCCCGACGGGCAGGTGAAGCTCATCCTGAAGGACCGCAAGAGCGGCGAGGTCGTCCAGAAGATCGAGGAGTAGGGTCCTCCTGTCTCAGGAGCGAGCGAGGGCCGCGGCCATCTCCTTCGCCCGCGACGGAAAGGCCGCGAGGAGTGCTCGGGCTCGCTCGACCACCTGGGCGGCGGTGAAGCCGTACTTCTCCATGACGACCTTGCCGGGGGCGGAGGCGCCGAAGCGGTTCTCGATGGCGACGACCTCGCCCAGGGGGCCGACGAGGCGGTGCCACCCCTGGGGCACGGCTGCCTCGATGGCCATGCGAGCCCAGACGGTGGGAGGCAGCACCGAGTCCCGGTACGCCTGGTCCTGCTTCAGGAAGAGATCGGGGCTCGGCATGCTGACCACGCGGACCCGGCCGGCTCCGAGGATGTCCCGGACCTCCAGGGCCAGCGAGACCTCCGAGCCGCTGGCGATCAGGACGAGCTCGGGCGTGCCCTCGGCGTCGGCCAGGACGTAGCCGCCCCTCGCCACGTCGGCGGGCCCGTCCAGGATGGGCAACGCCTGTCGCGTCAGGAGCAGCACCACCGGGCCGTGGGTGTGGGTCATGGCGAACCGCCAGGCCGCGGCGGTCTCGTTGGCGTCTGCGGGACGCAGGACCGTGAGCTGGGGGATGACCCGCAGAGCCGCCGCATGCTCCACGGGCTCGTGGGTCGGCCCGTCCTCGCCCAGGGCAATGCTGTCGTGGGTGAACACGTACGTGATCGGCAGCTCCATGAGCGCCCCGAGGCGCATGGCGCCGCGCATGTAGTCGGCGAACATCAGGAAGGTGGCGGTGTAGGGCCGGAGGCCTCCGTGCAGTGCCAGGCCCGACGTGATTCCGCCCATGGCGTGCTCTCGCACCCCGAAGTGGATGTTGCGCCCCGCGTAGCCCCAGCTCTCACCAACGGCACCCTGCCGGTCGCCCTCGCGGCTCGGGCTCTGGAAGTCGCCGGCACCCTTCAGCGCAGTATTGGTCGACGGGTTCAGGTCGGCCGAGCCGCCGAGGAGCTCCGGCACCCGCGCCGCGATAGCGTTGAGCACCTTGCCTCCAGCGGAGCGGGTGGCGAGGGGCTTGTCCCCGGCGGAGAAATGGGGAATGTCGGCGTCCCAACCCTCGGGGAGCTCTCCGGACATCGCGCGCTCGAACTCGGCGGCCGGCTCCGGATGGGCCTTACGGTACGCCTCGAAGCCGTCGCGCCAGTCCTTCTCGCGCTGCGCTCCGCGCCCGACCGCGGTCCGCATCTCCGCCAGCGACTCCTCGGGGATGAAGAACGGCTCGTCCGAGGGGTAGCCCAGGGCCTTCTTGGTCTGGACGACCTCCTCGGCGTTCAGCGGGGCGCCGTGGACGCCAAAGGTGTCCTGCTTCGGGCTTCCAAACCCGATGTTGGATCGGATGACGATCAGTGACGGCCGGTCCGCCTCGGACTTTGCCGTCGTGAGGGCTGCGTCCACGGCGTCGATGTCGTTGCCGTCGTCCACGTGCTGCACGTGCCAGCCGGCGGCCTCGAACGTGCCGCCCATGTCCTGGGTGAAGGAGAGGTCGGTGGCCGCCGCGAGGGAGATCCGGTTCGCGTCGTAGAGACACACGAGCTTGCCGAGGCAGAGATGCCCGGCCAGCGACATGCTCTCGAGGGCCACGCCCTCCATGAGGTCTCCGTCACCCACGAGGGTGTAGGTGTGGTGGCCGACGACCGTGTGACCGGGCTTGTTGAAGCGGGCGGCCAGGTGGGCCTCCGCCATGGCCATTCCCACGCTGTTGGAAAAGCCCTGCCCGAGAGGGCCCGTGGTGGTCTCGACGCCGGACGTCAGGCCGTGCTCGGGGTGGCCGGGCGTCCGGCTGCCCCACTGGCGGAAGCTCTTGATCTCTTCGAGGGGCAGGTCGTACCCCGTGAGATGGAGCAGGCTGTAGAGGAGCATCGAGCCGTGGCCCGCGGAGAGGACGAAGCGGTCGCGGTCGACCCAG
>CAXMOH010000502.1:0-2400 GCA_964194855.1 uncultured Hyphomicrobium sp. | reverse complement strand
CAGGACGTTGTCTCCTCCCGGCACGCCCACGGGCACCGTGTTGTCGACGAGGTTGCCGAAGATGAATCGGCCGCCCTCTCCGCTGAAGGAGAGCAGCCCGTTCACCACGTCGCCCACCCGCTCGAAGAACCACCGTCCCGGGGCGGTCTTGAGAACGAGGACCCCGAAGGTCGCCTGCAGCGCGAGGCCCGCGCCGACGAGCCGCCAGGGCACGCGGCGTCGGTCGTAGCTCAGGAGCCAGGCGATGCCGAGGATGGCGGCGATACCCAGGAGCCCCGTGGCCCGCTCGAGGAGGCCCACCTCCAGCCCCCCTTCCCGGGCCTGGGTGATGGGATCGGTGGCGACCGTCAACAGCACGAGCAGACTGGGCAATTGGCCTCCTTGGACGCGCTCAAGTCAAAATGTCGATCACGAGACGGCGAGGCTGAGGCGCCTCGGCCCGGACCTCGATGGCCCCTCTCAGCAGGGCGAGGGCGGGCTCGAGCTGCGCCCGGGAGCCGACGTGGGCCGTCGCGATCGGCTCGTTCCCGGCCACCGGATCGCCGACCTTCTTGTGAAAGACGAACCCGACGGCAGGGTCGATGGTGGCGTCGACGGTCTCGCGACCGGCGCCGAGGAGCATGGCGGCCCGGCCCACGGCCCGGGCGGACAGGCGTGCCAGCCGGCCGTCCTGCTCCGAGCGGACCACGATCGTTTCCCGGGCCTGGGGCAACCGCTTCGGGGTGTCGCATACACCGGGATCGCCACCCTGCAGCTCGATCACCTCGCGGAGCTTGTCGAGGCCCGCCCCGGACCGGAGCGCCTCGCGCACACGATCTCTTGCCCCGTCCAGGGGTTCGTTCTTCGCCAGGTGGCACATCCAAGCCGCCAGCTCCACCGACAGGGACTCGAGATCCCTGGGGCCGCGCCCCTTCAGCGTCTCGATGCTCTCCGCCACCTCGAGGGCGTTTCCCACCGCCCGTCCCAGCGGTTGCTCCATGAGCGTCAGAAGGGCCACCACCTTGCGGCCCATGCCCCCACCGATGGCGATCATGGTCTGTGCCAGGGCCCGCGCCTCCTCCTCGGAGCGCAGGAAGGCTCCGTCGCCGCACTTGACGTCCAGGACGAGGGCGTCGACTCCCTCCGCCATCTTCTTGCTCATGATCGAGGCGGCCATGAGCGGAAGGCTCTCCACCGTGGCCGTCACGTCGCGCAGGGCGTAGAGCCGGCGATCGGCCGGCGCGATCTGAGGGGTCTGGCTGATGAGGCCGAGGCCGCATCGCTCGAGCACCGAGCGGAACTCGGTGAGGCCCAGGCCGACGCGGAAGCCGGGGATGGACTCCAACTTGTCCACGGTTCCGCCGGTGTGCCCGAGCCCCCTGCCGGAGATCATGGGAACGAAGACACCGCAGGCGGCGGCCAGGGGCGCCAGGACGAGGCTGGTCTTGTCGCCCACACCGCCCGTCGAGTGCTTGTCCGCCTTCGGGCCACGGAGGGTGGAGAGGTCGAGGACCTCGCCGCTGCGCACCATCGACTCGGTCAGCGTCCGGGTTTCGGTCGGGCTCATGCCCTTGAGGAACACGGCCATGGCCCACGCCGAGGCCTGATAGTCCGGGATCTCCCCTCGGGTGTAGCCCCGAACGAAGAAATCGATCTCCTCTTCGCTGAGCTCTTCACCGTCGCGCTTGCGCTGGATCAGATCGACGGCGCGCACCCCGTCAGTCCTTCTTCAGTCCCTTGATCCTCTCGACCTCGGCCCAGAGGTCGCGCTTCTTTCGCGAGGGGGCTGGCGGAGGGGGCGGCGGCTCGGGCGTCTTGGGCATGGTGGCCAGGACCTGATCGAGAAGCGCCTTCTTGTCGTTCTTCTTCGAGCGTTTCGGAGGGGTCTCGCCGTGGCGATAGTCGTGGGTGTTGTGGCAGGTGCGGCACGTCGCTTTGGCCACCTGCCCGTCGAAGAGGCTGGTGATGTCGTGATTGAGGAGCAGGCGACACCGGGGGCAGTAGTCGTCGATCTCGTCGCCGAGTCTGGGTGCACGATCCGACATCGGATCCTCCGCCAGAAGTGGGGGTCGCCGGGGAGTATAGCGCAGCAAGGGTGGGGGTGGGGCTGCTAGAATTCGCTCGCGAGGGAGCGAATCGCATGCGAAACGCCGAGGTCATCCGGCAGTGGAAGATCCTGAAGACGATCGAGGCCGGGCGGTGGACGAGCGCCGGCGCCCTGGCGAAGGAGTACGGGGTCACCGAGCGGACCATCCGCAGGGATCTGGAGGCGCTTCAGGAGGCCGGGTTTCCCCTGTACGACGACCGCCAGGACGGAAAGAAGGTGTGGCGGCTCATCGACGGCTACGAGCAGCGGCTGACCCAGAGCTTCACCCTGTCGGAGCTGGCGGCGCTCTACTTCAGCCGAAACATGCTCTCCTT
>CAXMOH010000501.1:0-3153 GCA_964194855.1 uncultured Hyphomicrobium sp. | reverse complement strand
AGACGCGGCGTGTTCCCGGGCTCAGTCGCCGCAGGGCGCGGGAGACGCCGACAAAGGTGCCGCTCGTGCCGAGGCCCGCGACGAAAACGTCGACCGGCGTCCCTCCCATCTGACGAAGGATCTCCGGGCCGGTCGTCTGCTCATGGGCGTCGGGGTTGGCCTGGTTGGAGTACTGGTCGGCGTAGTAGTAGCGATCAGGGTGCTCGGCCACCAGCTCCCGCGCTCGCACGATGGCGCCATCGGTGCTCTCGAGGGCGTCGGTCTCGATCACCTCGGCGCCGTACGCTCGGAGCGTCCTCTTCCGCTCCGGGCTGGCGGATCCCGGCAGGCACAGCGTCACATCGAACCCGAGGGCGGCGCCGAGCATGGCATAGGAAATGCCCGTGTTTCCGCTCGAGGCGTCCAGGAGGCGACGCCCCGGCAGGGCGCCCGCCAGCACGGCGTCGGTCACGATGGCTCGCGCTGCGCGGTCCTTCACGCTGCCGCCGGGGTTCGCGCTCTCGAGCTTGGCAAAGACGCGCAGGCCCGTCGCCTCTGGAACTCGCGAAAGCTCCACGAGCGGCGTGTTGCCGATGCGGCCCAGCAGCGGATGACGCAGCAGCTCCGCGGCATCGGGCGGGATGTCCGGCTGGTCAGCGACCTCAGAGCTCAACGGTCCGTCCTCCTCCAGAAAACACGAAAGGCCCACCGCTTTCGCGATGGGCCTCGTGAGCGGGAACGCCGGAAGCGACTATCCGGCGCCCATCGACACGGGCCCCCGTGGACAACACATGCAGCCAGCCGCCTGGGCCCGCGCCTTCATACTTAACAAAGTAGTCAGGTATGTCCCGGCTGTCAAGGTGACGACGACGGCTGTGCGGTACGATCTCAGGGATTCCATGGCTGACAAGTCCAGCGGCTCCCGTCTCCGAGCGTTTCTTCATCGGTTCCGCGGCGGAGTATCGAACGACGAGGCCGGCGACGACGCGACCCTCGACCGCAGCACCCAACGCATCGGCCCCTATCGCGTGGTCGAGAAGCTCGGCGAGGGGGGCATGGGCATCGTCTTCTCCGCCCTCGACGAGCGCCTGGGCCGATCCATCGCGATCAAGGTGATCCGTGGAGGAGGAACGGACGACTCGGCGGCTCGGCGCTTCTGGCGGGAGGCCCGGGCGGCGGCCGCGGTGAACCATCCCAACATCTGCCAGATCTACGAGGTCGGCGAGCATGAGGACCAGCTCTTCATCGCCATGGAGCTTCTCGAAGGAGAGTCGCTCGAGGCTCGCCTGGAGCCGGGAGCCCTCCCCCCGAGCGAGGCGGTGCCCATCGCCCTCGGCGTGCTTTCGGCTCTCGAGGCCCTTCATGGGCGAGAGCTGGTCCATCGGGATCTCAAACCCTCCAACGTGTTCCTGACCGAGCACGGCGTGAAGCTCCTGGACTTCGGCCTGGCGCGATCCGTCGGGGCTTCCGACGCCGAGGCGGATTCGGGCGACGACCTCACACGGCCCGGCATGCTCGTCGGTACTCCGCGCTACATGGCGCCGGAGCAGATCGAGGGAGAGGAGCTCGGCCCGGCCACCGACGTGTTCGCCACGGGAGCTCTCCTCTTCGAGATGCTGGCGGGGCGACCGGCCTTCGAGGGGAAGCGCCTGGCCGAGATTCTCCACGCGGCGCTCCACGAGCAGCCGCCGGCCCTCGCCGGCTCCCCCGACGCCGTGGCGGTCGACAGGGTCATACGCCGGGCCCTCGAGAAGGCGCCCGGCCGACGGTACCCGACGGCCAAGGCGATGGCCGCCGACCTCCGGGCGATCACGCTAGGTGGCGACACCTCCGCTCCGACGCTGACCCTGAAGCGGCTGGTGGTGCTTCCGTTCCGCGCGCTGCGCCCCGATCCGGACACCGACTTCCTGAGCTACGGCCTCGCCGAAGGCCTCTCCATGTCGCTCGCCGGGTTTCGATCGCTGGTGGTCCGCTCCACCGCGGCCGCAGCCCGTCTGGCCGTGGAGCCCCTGAACCTCAAGAGGGTGGCAACCGAATGCGGTGTCGACCTGGTCGTCACCGGGTCCATCTTGCGAGCCAGCGACCGCCTCCGAGTGACGGTGCAGCTCGTCGAGGCTCACTCGGGAACGGTCGTCGGATCCTACACGGTGGAGCCGGAGATGGGCGACGTGATCCGCCTGCAGGACGACGTGACGCAGAGCATCGTCGAGTTCCTTTCACCCACCCTGTCGGGACGAGCGGGATCGGCGCGCCGGAACGTCGCCGCGACGGCGGCCGCCCAGGAGCTCTATCTGCGAGCAACGCAGGCAGCGCAGGACTACCAGCGCTTTGTGGAGGCCCGTGACCTCTACGAGAGTTGCGTGAAGGAGGACCCCGACTTCGCGCCTGCCTGGGCTCACCTCGGGCGCTGCGACCGCTTGATCGGGAAGTACACGGGAGGTGGGCAGAAGGGCCAGGAGCAGGCCGAGGCGGCCTTCAAACGCGCGCTCGAGATCGATCCCAACCTCCCGGTGGCCCACAAGCACTACGCTCAGCTCGAATCCGAGACCGGCCGAGCGACCGCTGCCATGATGCGCCTGATCCGCGCCGCCGACGCCAGCCCCACCGACGCCGAGATCTTCGCGGGGCTCGTACACGCCTGCCGCTACGCCGGCCTCCTCGAGGCGTCGCTGGCGGCACACGACGAGGCGCGCCGGCTCGACCCTCACATCACGACGGGCGTTGAATGGACGCTTCTCGCGCGGGTGGAGTACGAGCGGCTCGCGGGCCTGGCAGGCGAGAAGGCCGACCTGATGGATCTGGGGCCGCACATCCTGGCGCTCGTCACGCTCGGCCGAGTCGACGAGGCCCGCGCCGTGATGACCCGCCAGGAAGAACGCGCCGTGCCGCAGGTGCTTCGGGTCGTGGCGGGCTGGGTGGCTCCGCTCTTCGCGGGCGACCCCGAGGGGACGACCGGCGCCGTCGAGCGAGCCCTGGCCACCTTCTACGATCCGGAGGCCCTCTTCCTATACTCGCTGGTCCTGTTCAAGGTCGGTCGGGTGGAGCGCGGGCTCGAGGTGCTGCAGGACTCCATCGCCGGGGGGTTCAACGCTTCGGGAGCGCTGGGCGACGAGCCCGCGTTCGACCCCGTTCGGGGCCAGGCCGCCTTCGAGGCGCTCCGCGGGACGGCGGACG
>CAXMOH010000500.1:0-2335 GCA_964194855.1 uncultured Hyphomicrobium sp. | reverse complement strand
CGAGCAGCGCTCCCGTGAGCAACGATCCGATGTAGCCGGCTCCACCGGTGATGAGGACGTGCGCTTGCGCCATCTTCTGCTCTCTCCTGTGAGAGCTTACCGTTCAGGGAGAAGGCTCTCAACTCCGCAGTCTCATGCGGTGTAGCCTCACCGGGTGGCGAAGCGTTATCCTGCGGCCGATTGCCGAGGGCGCCAGGTGAGCCACAAGCCGGTGCCCGCAGGGAGGTGAGTTGAACGTGGAGCCTCGGGAGCTTCTATCGAACGCGGGTGACACTCCAGCCGCGGAGCGTGAGCGCGTGAGCCGTAACCTGGCGGTCCTTCAGGCGGCGGTCGTGATCGGCGCGCTGCTCGGGTCCTTCTCCGACCTGGCGACGGGCAACATGCCGGGCGCGCTCATTCTGTTCGTCGGCTCCGTGCTCGCCGCGGTCTCCGGGTGGCTGCGGCGGCAGGGCTGGCTCCAGCTCTCCTCGGTGGTTTTCCTGACCTTCATGGTCGCCATGATCCATCTCCTGTGCGCCATCGGGGAAGGTGTCCACGACACGGCGGCCATCCTCTACCCCGTGGCGATCCTCAGCGCCGCCCTGATGCTGAATCGCGGCCTTCTCGTGACCGTCACCGTCTCGTGCATCGCTTCTGTCGCCATCCTCGTGTCCCGGGCGGGCCCGGGTCCGTCCGACTGGCCCGCTGCCTTCGACGTCGCGATCATCCTGACGGTCACGGCGGTGGCGGTCTACCGCCTCGTCAGAGACGTGGTCGGAAGCGCGGCCGAAGCCCGGAGCAAGGAGCGGCGCCTCGCTCAGGCCTACGAGAAGCTGAAGGCCCGGACCGCCGAGCTCGAGCGCTTCACCTACGTCGTTTCCCACGATCTCAAGAGCCCGCTCGTCACCATCCGCGGCTTCCTCGACTACGTGGAGCAGGCCGCTCGGGCCGGCGACGTCGCGCGCATGGAGAAGGACGCAGAGCGAATACGCGTCGCCAGCGACCGCATGGGCGAGCTCCTCGACGATCTGCGCGAGCTGTCGCGCACGGGCCGGATCGAGCGCACAGACGAGGACCTGGCGTTCGGTGCCCTGGTCGAGGAGTCTCGTGCCCTGGTCGCGGGCCGCCTCCTGTCGCGCGGTGTGCGGCTGACCGTGGCCGAGGACGCGGCGAGGCGGATCGTCCGAGGCGATCGCGCCCGGCTCGTGCAGCTGCTGCAGAACCTCCTCGACAACGCCGCCAAGTTCTCGGCCGGCGAAGCAGCCCCCGAGATCACCGTGGGTCTGCGCAAAGGATCAGACGGCTCGGACCCCGTCTTCACGGTGAGTGACAACGGCGTCGGAATCGACCCGGCGGATCAGGGCGACGTCTTCGAGCTGTTTCACCAGATCGACCCGACACAGGAGGGAACCGGGCTCGGCCTGGCCCTCGGCCACCGCATCGTCGACACGCACGGCGGGCGGCTCTGGGTCGAGTCGGAGGGGAAGGGCCGGGGGGCGACGTTCTGCTTCACGCTGCCGCCGGGGACGGCCGGGTCCTGAGGAGCCTCGAGGGCCCCTCCGGAGGCCTCTCGACAGGGCCTGTGTGTCCGGGATCACTCCCCGAAGGCCGTTTTTGCCGCCCTGACGTGCCAGCGGCCGCCGGCGGCGCTAAGCTAGGGGCCGGGTCGCGGCCCCCTCGGAGGTGCCCCCCGAAATCGGAAGGCCAGCTTGGCGAAGGAAGAAGACGACACACGGCCCATCACGTGCGCGAAGTGTGGGCGCTCGTTCGTCTCGCCGCGGTGGCTCGGCTGGCAGGGACCTCTGTGCCCCGCCTGCTACGAGCGCCTCCAGCGTGAAGAGGAGGTCCGTCGCGACGCCGCCCAGTCCTCCCGCACGGGAATACGGGGCTGGCTCAAGGGGTTGTTCGGGGACTAGTCCAGTACCGGAGCGATTTGCTCCGGGGAGATGACGCCCGGAGGGAGCTCCATGAGCCTGATGTTGCGGAAGTGGATCTCCGCCCCCTCCGACTCCAGGCAGATGTATCCCTTCTTCAGGCTCGCCCCCCGGATCCCGTTCACGAACTTGCCGTTGACCGCGAGCTTGACCACGCCGTCTACGGCGACCACGTCGTAGGTGTTCCAGTTCCCCCGGGGCTTGCAGCGGTTCTCGATCGACTTGGAGCGCCCCGCCCGGGGGGTGTCCGGCACGATCTCCACGCCGCCGACACCGAAGATCTCGCCGTGCACGTAGGCGATGGGCGGGACCTTGCCGTCGTTCTTGTTGAGCTTGACCCAGTCCAGATCGAGCATCTGCCCCTCGACGCCGTTGGGCAGACGGTTGCTCTCGGCGGGCTGCGCGTCGCTCCAGATGAACAC
>CAXMOH010000499.1:0-3305 GCA_964194855.1 uncultured Hyphomicrobium sp. | reverse complement strand
CGGATCGACCCCTATGTCTCGGAGTGGGTCGACTCGGTCGAGACCCTCGCCTGGCGCTCCGACTCGAGGAACCGATCGACCTCGTCGGTGAGCTCCTTGCGCTTGGCCCGCAGGAGACCCCCGCCGATGACACCGATGACGGCGAACGGAGCCACCATCATGAACAGAAGCCCGACCAGAAGACCGAGCTCCAGGTTTCCGCCAGCGCCCTGAATGCAGCCGGGGCACACGAGCAGGAGGGACGTCACCATCAGGCAGCGGCCTCGACGGCGCTCGTCACGAGAAGTTCTCGAACATGACGAAGATGATCAGGATCGCCGCCGGCAGCAAAGGGGAGGCCGCGACCACCGATACCATCTTGGGCTCGAATTTCAGGTGCATGAAGTACATCGCCACCAGGAGTGCTTTCCAGACGGCCAGCGCCAGCAGAACAAACACGATCACGTTGCGGCTGAAGCCCATGTAGACGATGCCGACTTCGACCGCGGTCAGCACCGCCAGCCCGGCCCACACGGCCATGTAGTTCGGAGACTTCCGGCCCTCCTCGCTCGCCATGCCTCTCTCCCGTTTTTCGTTGCTTTGGTGCTACTCCCGGCAAATGCCGCCGGGACGCTGCATTCAGATCAGGTATACGACCGTGAACAGGACGATCCACACCAGGTCCACGAAGTGCCAGTACAGCCCGATCACCTCGATCCCCTCGTGATTTTCCTTCGTGTAATGCCCGCGAAACGCCTTCTGGGTGAGATAGATCATGCTCACCACGCCGGACAGCACGTGGAAGCCGTGAAAGCCGGTCATGGTGAAGAACGTCGAGCCGTAGAGGCCGGAGCCCGGCGTGAAACCGTGGTGGACCAGCTCGCTGTACTCATAGGCCTGCACGCCGAGGAAGATCGCGCCCATGATCACGGTGGCCACCAGCCACTTCTTGAGGCCCGCCTGGTCTCCCTGTTCGATGGCCGCGAACGCCTTCACCATCGAGACGCTGCTGCAGATGAGGATGAACGTGTTGACCGCCGTGACCGGAATATTGAGCACCTCGCCCGGCAGCGGCCAGGCGTTCCCCGCCCCGAAGCGCAGGATGATGTAGGATCCGATCAGGCCGGCGAAGAACATCACCTCCGAGCACAGGAAGATCCACATCCCGACTTTCTTGTCGTAGACGCCGAGGCCCCGCTCCGGAAGCCGCGCGTCCATCTCGACCGCCGCCGCTGCGACGTTCATCGCCTTGTCCTGCTCGGATTCATGCGCTCTCCTCGCTCACGAAATGTGGGCCGGGGACACCACGTCCGGCCTCTCGTTCTGCGCCAGCCAGTCCTTGTCCATATCGGGGTGGCTGTACTCGTAGGGCCCGTGGTACACGATCGGGATCTCCTCCCAGTTTCCGTGCTTGGCGGGAGACGGGGTCTGCCACTCCAGCGTGTTCGCGTTCCAGGGGTTCGCCGACGCCTTCTCCCCCTTCCCGAGACTCCAGAAGAAGTTCCAGGCGAAGATCAGGCCGCTTGCGAACAAACCGAGGGCTCCGATCGTGATCAGAATGTTCGTGTCCTGCATGCCCTGGAACAGCTCGTACTGGTTGGGATCGTAGGTCCGACGGATCATGCCGCCCATTCCGATCCCGTGCATGGGGAAGAACGTGATGTTGAAGAAGATGAAGGTCAGCACAAAGTGCAGCCTGCCGAGCTTCTCGCTCATCATCCGGCCGAACATCTTCGGATACCAGAAGTAGAACGCCGCGAAGAGGGCGAACAGGCTGCCGCCGAACAGGACGTAGTGAATGTGGGCGACGATGAAGTAGGTGTCGTGAATGAAGATATCCACCGGCGTCGCGGCCATGAAGATCCCGCTCAGCCCGCCAATCACGAACATCATCACGAAGCCGATCGCGAACAGGGTCGGCGAGTCCATCCGGATGTTGCCGCCCCACATGGTGCCCATCCAGTTGAACGTCTTGATGGCCGACGGCACCGCGATGATCATCGTCGTCACCATGAAGCTCATGCCCAGTGCGGGGTTCATGCCGCTCTGGAACATGTGGTGCCCCCACACGATGAAGCCCAGGAACCCGATCGCGATGATCGCGAACACCATCGTATGGTAGCCGAAGACCGGCTTCCGGGACCCCGTGGCCAGGATATCCGACACGAAGCCCATACCCGGCAGGATGAGGATGTAGACCTCGGGGTGCCCGAAGAACCAGAACAGGGGCTGCCACAGCAGCGGCTCGCCGCCGGTGGCCGGCAGGAAGAAGGTCGTCCCGATCGTCTGGTCAAAGAGCAACATGATCAGAGCCGCCGACAGCACCGGCACGGCCAGCAGGATGAGGACCGCGGTGATGAAGAGCGCCCACGTGGAGAGCGGCATGCGGAACCACGTCATGCCGGGCGCCCGGAGGTTGACCACGGTCGTGATGTAGTTGACCGCGCCCAGGAGCGATGAGAGTCCAACCAGGATCAGGCTGATCAGCCACAGTTGCTGACCCAGGTACACCCCGCTTGCCTCCGGCATGGCGCTCAAGGGCGCATACGATGTCCAGCCCGAGGCGGCGGCTCCTCCCTCGACGAAGAAGCTCGACAGCATGATCCCCCCGGCCAGAAACGCCGTCCAGAAGGATGCCATGTTGATGCGCGGGAACGCCATGTCGTGCGCCCCGATCTGGAGCGGGATGAGGAAGTTGGCGTACACGCCGACCAGCAGCGGCATGATGGCGAAGAACACCATGATCGTGCCGTGCATGGTGACCAGCGAGTTGTAGAACTCCGGCAGGATGTAGCCGTCGGTCACCATCGTTTCCGGGAGCAGACCCCCGCCCGGCATCGGGTTGTTGGGCCAGGCGAGCTGATAGCGGATCAGCATCGCCAGCACGCCACCGACGAGCAGGAAGAACAGGCTCATGAAGAGGAACTGAATCCCGATGACCTTGTGGTCGGTCGAGAAGATGTACTTCCGAACGAACGATTGCGGGTGATGTTCCTCGATGACCGGCTTGCCGGCCGCTTCGGTCAGGATCGTCGCCATCCGCTGGGTCCCTTTCTCACTCGGCGGCCAGGGCGGCTACCGCCTGCTGGCTCTGTTCCCCATACCACTGGTCGTATGCCGCACCCTCGTGGACCTTCACCCGGCCCCGCATGCGGTAGTGACCGAGTCCGCACAGCTCGGCGCACGTGATCTGGAACTCGGCCGGCTGGGTGGCCTCGAACCAGATCGGGATCATCATCCCCGGCACCGCGTCCTGCTTCACGCGCAGCTGCGGGAGGAAGAAGGAGTGCAGCACATCTTCCGATTCGAGACGGACGACGACCTTT
>CAXMOH010000498.1:0-5214 GCA_964194855.1 uncultured Hyphomicrobium sp. | reverse complement strand
GGGTCGGGTTCTCTCGCCTCGTCCTCCATGTCCCAGACCTTCTGGTACATGTGGCTGACCACGTCGACGTGGGCGCCCGAGTCGGCCCGTTCGTAGTGGATGGGGCGAGTGGGCTCGTTTTCGCGCAGCCAGTCCGAGGCGGCCACGAAGTTCACGCCGTCACCGGCCTCGTTGCCCAGCGACCACATGATGATCGACGGATGGTTCTTGAAGGTCTCGACCATCCGTGCCACCCGCTCGACGTGCGCCACCTCCCAGGCGGGCTTGTTTCCCAGCGTCCGATCGGGGTGATAGCCCATGCCGTGCGACTCGATGTTCGCTTCGTTGATGACGTAGAGACCGTACTCGTCGCACAGGTCGTACCACTCGGGCACGTTGGGGTAGTGCGACGTCCGGACGAGGTTGAAGTTGTTCTGCTTCAGGATCCGGATGTCCTCGATCATGCTCTCCCGGCTGATCACGTGTCCGGTGAGGGGGTCGTGCTCGTGGCGGTTGACGCCACGCATCAGGATCGAACGGCCGTTCACCAGCAGCCTGCCGCCGCGGATCTCCACCGTTCGGAATCCCACGCGGAACGGCACGACGCCCAGCACCCGATCGTTCTCATCCTTGAGAGTGAGAAGCAGCGTGTAGAGATGGGGCTTCTCGTCCGACCATTTGGCAGGGTTTTCGACGAGCGCTTCGAGCGACACCGTTTCCATCCCTCTCGGCCCCACTCGACCGTGAGTCATGAGCGCCAGTCCGCCCGTGAGACCCTCCGCGCCGAGAAGCGCGGCCTGCAGCGAGAACGCTTGCTCGTCCGAGGACGAGTTCCGCACGTCGACACTCACGCTCAACCGGGCGTCCCGGTAGGCGTCGTCGAGATCCGTCACGATCGTGACGTCCTCGACGTGCAGCGGCTCGACCGACCACAGGGCCACGTCGCGAAAGATCCCGGACAGCCGCCAGAAGTCCTGGCACTCGAGGTACGAGCCGTCCGAGTAGCGGTAGACCTCCACCGCGAGAAGGTTCTCCCCGGGGCGGACGTACTCGGTGATGTCGAACTCGGCCGGGGTCCGGCTGCCCTGGCTGTAGCCGACCTTCCTTCCGTTCACCCAGAGATAGAACGCCGAGGAGACGCCGTCGAACGTGATCATGACGCGACGGCCGCGCCAGAACTCCGGCACCTCGAACGTGTGGCGGTAGGACCCCACGGAGTTCTGCTCGTGGGGGACCCGGGGCGGGGTGCCCCGGCCCCAGGAGTAGCCGATGTTCACGTAGATCGGGACGCCGTGACCCTCGATCTCCATGTTCGAGGGCACCGGGATCTCTCCCCACGCCCCGTCGTCGAAGTCGGTCTCGAAAAAGTCCATGGGCCGCGCCTCGGGTCGGGGCGACCACTCGAACCTCCAGGTCCCATTGAGCAGCCGGTACCAGGGCGACTCCCGGGGATCGAGGGTGGCGGCCTTGGCGGTGCCGGGGTAGGGCACGACCCGGGCGTGGGGCCTCTCCTTGTGGATCCCGATGGTCGCGGGGTTCTCCCAGTCCGGAGCGTCCCGGCCCGAGGCATTTCCTCCGGCGAGGACGATCAGGAGGGCACCGGAGAGGAGCGCTCGCGTGGTCATGGCGTGGGCAGTCTCTCCGAGCCCCCGGGAGGGGTCAAGGGCGTGTCGACGTCAGGGTGCTGTGACGTTGCCCCGTATCTGGTCCGTCCGAAGAATGCTCGCGATGGTGCCGAGGACCTCCTGCGCGACCTCGGCGACGGCGGGGTCCGGGTCTTCGAGGAGCGGGGTGGCCACCGGCTCGGACACGCGAGAAGTGAACATCGACAACGCACGGAGCCCCGCGATCCGCGCCGCCGGGTCCGGGTGCTGCAGCAGGCCCTGTATGAGGTCCCATCCCTCCTGCACGCCCAGGACGCCTCGGGCCAGGTGCTGGCGAAGGGGCAGGATCGCTGCGGCGCGTCCCACGGAGCTGCCGCCGGTGATCGTGCTCCGGACGCAGTCCACGGCGCCAGGCTCCGGCCCCTCCGCCAGGGCGATGCCGACGACTCGACGCACGATCCGACGCGGGTCCGACAGGCGCGCGCACAGCGCGTCCATGCCCGAGGGCTGGACCCCGGCGAGGGCCGAGGCAGAGGTGCGGACCAGGCGGTGGGCCTTCGCTCCGTCCGAGTCTTCGAGGGGCGCCTGGTCGAGGATGGCGTTGACGGTGCTCGCATTGGACCCGGCGGCGACGCAGGCGACGTCGCTCGCCTCCGGATTGCCCGCCACCACCCGGTAGAGATGGGCGTCGTAGGACTCCGGACGGCAGCTCGATGAGAACGACTCGAGGTTGATCAGGTCGATCTCCGCCCTGACGGCGGTCGCCATGTAGGGAGAGAGGATCAGGCGGCTCTCCGGCGTCATCCAGGAGCGGATGCCGACCACGAACACAAAGGCGACGATCACCATCATGGTGATCCGGCCCCAGGGGATCCGCTTGACCGCACCCGCGGCCTCCTTCGGCACGGCTCGGATCGCAGCGGGCGCGTTGCGCTTGAGCGTGTCCCAGTAGGAGGGGGCGTCCTCCTTCGCCGCAAGCGTTTCCAGACGGGGGCGGATGGTCTCCCGGGTCAAGCCTCCGAAACCGCGACGGTGAAGGTCGCTCAGGAGGCTGTCCATGTCGGCGTCGGTCAGCGTCATGCGCTCGGTGGGCCCGGCCTGCCCTCCGCGCCGCCGGCTCACGTAGGTCTCGAGGAAGGGGCGGGCGGTCTCTTCCCATCCCTGCCCGGCGGTGTCCTCGGGCTCCCAGTCCAGGTGCCACGCGTGGACGTGATCGTCGGCAACGGCGGCCAGGAGCGTGTTGCCCAGTGGGCTGAGGCCGATGCCGTGGACCGCACCCGGGTGCTTCAGAACCCGGACCTCGGTCCCCTTGCGCAGGTCCCAGACCCGCACCGTCTGATCCCGCCCGGAGCTGACGAGGAAGCGGCCGCCGGGAGTGAACTCGACCTGCGACACCTCCCCCTCGTGCCCCTCGAGCGTCCGCATCACGCGACGGGCGCGCGGATCCCAGAGCCGCACGCTCCCGTCCGCCCCGCCGGAGGCCACCGAGCGACCGGTGGGGTGGAAGGCCACGGCGGTGACGTTGCCCTCGTGCCCCTCCAGGAGGGTCAGCGGCTCGCCGGTTGCGGTCTCCCAGATGCGGACCGCACCGTCCCAGCCGGCGCTGGCCAGCGCCAGCCCGTCGGTGGCAAATCGAACCGTCGTCACCTGCGCTCCGTGCCCCTCGAGCACGTGCGCCTCGGACCCCTGCCTGAGGTCCCAGATGCGCACGGTGCCATCCCAACTCCCGCTGACGGCGAGGGCCCCTGCAGGAGAGACGTCAACGGAGGAGACGGTCTCCCCGTGCCCCTCCAGCGTGCTCAGCAGGCGGGAGTCGGCCAGGCTCCAGACGCGCACGGTGCAGTCGCGTCCGCCGGACAGCGCACGGCCACCGCCGCCCATGAAGACGACGCTGGTCACCGCCCCGTCGTGACCGGACAGCGTCTTCAGCGTCTTGCGCGAGCCGAGGTCCCAAAGCTGAAGTGTCGCGTCGAGGCTGGCTGTGAGGGCCCGCTCGCCGTCGGGTCCGACGGACACGGCCACCGGGGGCTCGCGGTGCCCCGAGAGTCGCCCCACATCCCACGCCGCCTGGAGCCCCTTTCGAGGCAGCCGCGCGCACAGCTCGTCCCAGAGGGCGAGGGCTTCTCCGGACCTCTCGTGCCCCGGAATGCTTCGAGCGGTCCGCACGAGCGACGACGCCAGCGCCAGGTCTCCCGCGGCCAGCGTGCGAGTTGCCTCGTCGATGCGTTCCTCGAAGGACTCGGCCCGGGCCTCGACCTCGATCGCCGAAGACGGACGGCAAAGCGCGGGAGGGGGCAGCGCGAGAGGGAAGCTGTCGAGCCCGCTGACCGCCGCCCCGTGGGCCGCCCAGACCTGGCCCTCGGGGGACACTGCAAGAGCGTGGACGGCGGCATCCAGCTGCTGCCACCCAGCCAGACGCTCGCTGTCGGGATCCCAGGAGCGCACGCTGCGGTCCACGGAGCCCGAGTGGACGCGTGTGTCCCCCGGCCCGAGGGCGAGGGCGTGAACGGCGCCGGAGTGGGACGTGTACGAGCGGACGAGCTCCCGCGAGTTCAGTCCCCAGTCGCGCACCGTCCGATCCTCGCCGGCGGAGACGACCCGCGACTCTTCCTCGCTCAGGACGACGGCGTTGACCCGGCCCTCGTGACCCTCCAGCGCTCCCAGGAGACGCCCGTCTTCGATGGCCCACAGCCGGACGGTCCCGTCGCGGCCCGCCGAAGCCAGGCGAGTGGCCCCGGCGGCGACCGCCGTCACGGTGTCGTCGTGTCCCTTCATCTCCATCACGCACTGGCCGGTCGCCGGGTCCCACAGGCGGACGAGACGGTCCGATCCCCCGGAGGCCACCAGTCGTCCACCCGGAAGGAGGCCGAGGCACGTGACGTGGCCGGGCTGGCGTGCCCACGTCTTCACCTGGCGTCCCGAGACCAGGTCCCAGATTGCGAGGGGGCCTTTCTCGGCCGCCACCAGTAGAAACCGTCCGTCCGCCAGCGCCACCATTGCGTGAACGGGTCCGTCGGGAACCGCCAGCGTCTTCAGGAGCGTGCCGCTCGCTGCGTCCCAGACTCGGGCCTCCTGGCCGTGGGCGCCGATGACCGTGTGGCCGTCGACGCTCAGGGTGAGGGCGCTCACCGGCCCTGGAAGCCCGCGGAACACCCTCTGCGGCCCGCTCGCCGGCGCTCCGGCAGCCTCGATGTCGTGAGCGAGATCGGGCGTGCTGCCGAGCTGGGCGGTCCGTGCGAAGGCGGCCTGGGCCTCGATGGTCTCCCCGACGAGCATCCTGATGCGTCCCCTGAGCTGGTGGGCCCGGGGCGACGAGGCGTGGGTGACGCCGGCCTCCTCCATGCGGCGCACGAACTCGTCGTCGGTCAGTCGTCCCGATCCCCACGCGGCCAGGCCCGCGTTGTACGTGGCCTCCGCATGTTGAGGCTCGGCCTCGAGTGCGCGTCGCCACAACGTCTGCGCCTCGGCAACGCGCCCAAGGTCGACCAGGGAGAGGGCTCGGTTGTTCATCCCGTCCGCGGAGCCGCGACCGCCACGGGGCTCTCTGCGGGGATAGGGCTTTCCGGTGGTCTTCTCGAAGCACGTCTTCAAGACCTCGGCAAACTCAGCCAGGTCCCGTGGGCGCTCGTCG
>CAXMOH010000497.1:0-11396 GCA_964194855.1 uncultured Hyphomicrobium sp. | reverse complement strand
AAGGGCGAGCACGGCGACGAGAAGGGCCACCGCGCCGGCGGCCAACGCGGAACCGAGCAGGGGAGAAAGCGGCCGTTGCCTCAGACCCGCGGCCCCCGCCGCGGCCGCGGCGAGCACCGCCGCAAGCGCGGCATTCGAAGGAATTCGCAGGTTGAAATCCACTGCGCTGTGAACGGCCAGGGCGATCAAGCCGGCGATGGCACCCATGCCGACGCCGCGGACGAGGGGATCGGATCGGGAGAGGACCCGCCGGCTCGCGCCTGTGAGAATCAAGCCTCCTGCCGCCAGGGCGAAACCGAACCCGAGGATCCCCGTCTCGGCCAGCGTCTCGACGTAGTCGTTCTCCGCGTGCTCGACTCGGATCGTCCCATGCCCCTGCTTGAATCGCGGGTAGGCGTCGTGAAAGGCACCCAGGCCCTGGCCCACGACCGGGCTGCTCAGCCACATGCGCAGCCCGTCGCGCCACGTCCCGAGTCGAAACGTTGCTCCCCCGAGCGTCTGCAGGCGCTCGTGGGTGGCGGGCGGGACCATGACGGCCAGCGCGAGACCGAGCATCCCGGCAACCGCAAGGACGAGCCGCACGCCGGTGCGGCCCTTCCCCTCACGAGCGCGGAGAACGAGCAGGGCCACGAGAGCGGCGCCACCGGCAAGAAGCGCCACCGCTCCTCCCCGGGAGAGCGAGGCGAGTCCGGCCAGGGCCATGGCGAGGGCCGCCACGCTGGCGAGGACGACGGCGCCGGCCCGGGGACTGGTCGTCCAGTCCCGGTGCCGATGTCGGGCGTCCTGCACGAGGCCCATGGCGAGCCCGGCGGTGAGGAGCGCCGCCATGACCACGTAGCCCGCGAAGTGGTTCTTGCTCACGAAGGGACCGAACGGCAACACCGTGGGCACTTCGAAGCGCCCGTAGAGGAGGGACCCGAAACGCGCGCGCGCGAAGATCGCGTACGCGGAGAGAAGAAAGCCCCCGGCTGCCACCACCGTCGCGGCGGCGGCGGCCGGACCGGGTCGCGCCAGCGCCGGGGCGGCCAGAAAGGCGAGCAGCCCCAGGGCGACGACGAGCGAGACCGAACGCAGCGTGGAGTCCGGGTCGAGCGAGACGGGGTGGGCGCCCGCACCGAGAACGTCCGCCGCGGCGGCGGCCGCCGGGTGCCAGACGGCCTGGGTCCCCGGAGCCACGAGCGCGTGAAGCGAGGGCGGCAACGGGACGAGCTGCACGAGTCCCACGGCGGCGAAACCGACCAGGGGCCACAGGGGAACGGCGGGGCGCGGCGTGCCACCCCGCACGACGCCGGAGAAAAGGACGATCGCGGAGAAAGCGAGGCCAGAGGCGAGGATGGCGAGGATCGCCCACGGTTGGACCGCCCCGAGAAGCCAGGGCGCAGCGACGGCCACGGTCACGAGGACGCCCAGGGCCAGGCTCGAGGACGTCTGGGGCTCGAAATCGTTCACTCGCGGGGAATTGTACGCCCTGGTGGAAATCACGGGACGGAGGCCGACGACCTGAGCCAGCTAGGAAGCGGCGGGAGCGGCGGCGGAGAGCACGTGGGTGGGGGGAAGGAACGCCGGGGCAGGGCGGCCGAGGAGGAAGCCCTGGCCAAACTCGACGCCGAGATCGATGAGGGTGTCACGTTCCTCGGGACGCTCGATGCCCTCGGCGATGATCGCCGAGCCAATGCTCTCGGCGAAACTGGCCAGAGCCCGGGTCATCTCCCGACGAATGTAGCTCGAGTCGATCTCGCGGATGAGCTCGCGGTCGAACTTCAGGTAGCGCGGGTTGAGATGCGCGATCTTCTCCAGGCCCGAGTAGCCCGCGCCGACATCGTCGACGGCAATCGAGAAGCCGTGGCGAGTGAGCTCCCCGAGAGCCTCGGAAAAGACCTCGTAGTTTTCGATGGCGGATTTCTCCGTGATCTCCAGGACCACTCGATCCGGGCTCAGGCCATGGGCTTGCACCAGCCGAACGAGGGCCTCGCCCTGGAACTCCGGGTCGTACATCGCCGAGGGGTAGACGTTGACGAACAGCTTGGCGCTGGGCGGAAGCTTCGCCGCCGAGCGCAGCGCCCTGCGCCGGCATTTGCGGTCGAGCTCGAAGACGAGATCCGCCCGCTCCGCCATCTCGAAAAGCCGGAGCGGCATCTGGTAGACGCTCCCCGCGGGCCCCCGAGAGAGCGCCTCGTAGCCGAGAACCGCGCCTTTGCGGAGATCGAAGACGGGCTGGAAGACGGTGCTCAGCTTGTCGGCGAGCAGCACCTCCTGGAGGTCGCATCGGCTCTGGAGCTCGCGCTGCGCACTCTGGACGCGCACACAGGACCAAGCCTCCTCCACGAGGCGGGACACGAGGCGCTCCGGCATCACGAGGGGGTTGTAGAAAGAGAGCGCAAAGCCCACCGTCACGCGCCGAAAGCTCCCAAGATACGGCGAGGCGAGCCGGGCGAGCTTGCTGTTGAGGTGCCCCTCGACTCGCTCGGCGGCCGTCCGCAGGTCGGCGATCTTGAGCGGTCCATCCCGGCGCTTGGGCGCGAAGAAGACGAGGAACGCATCGCCGCCCCTGTCGTTGAGACAGAGAATGTCCTCGGTTCGAACCTCGTGTCCCTGCAGCTCCACCACGAGATCCCGGGCCATGGCCATGACTCGCTCGAACGAGGCCGATCCGTACTTGTGCTCGATCTGCGCGAGCGCCGAGACGTCCACCAGCAGCAGACCGAGACTGCCCTGCTCGAGAAGGACCTGGCGCAGCTCTTGTACGCGGTCCCGATACGGGAGCAGGTCTCCCGTGAGCTGGGACGAAGCGGTCACGGCCGAGCGGCCTCTCCGGGTGCTCCGGCCGGCGCGGTTGCGGACGGCCGCGCCGCGGGCCGAATGCGGTTGCGCCCCTGGTCCTTGGCTTCGTAAAGAGCGACGTCTGCCGCCCGGAGGATGCCGGGGCCGTCGAGGCCGTCCACCGGATACTCGGCGACACCGCCGCTGACGCTCATCCGCCCGAGCGGCTGCTTCTCCGCGAAGGGGAAGGGGTGGTTGGCGATGACCTTGCGGATCTTCTCCGCCGCGAGCATCGCCTGAGTGGCGGTGGTGTGGGGCATGACGAGCAGGAACTCCTCGCCGCCGAAGCGGCCGAAGATGTCGTCCTTGCGCACGCTGCCCTGGACGATCGACGCCAGCTCCTGCAGCGCCTTGTCTCCGGCCAGATGGCCGTTGTTGTCGTTGTAGTTCTTGAAGTTGTCGATGTCGAAGAGCAGGACCGACAGCGTCCCTGCCGGGCCACCCCGCTCGCCCCCCCGCTGATCATAGGCCGCGCAGGCCGCCTTGTAGATGCGCTCGTTGAGCGTCTGCTCCATGTGCTTCTTGTTGAAGATGCGGGTGAGACCGTCCATCTCCGCAGTCAGCCGCATCCGGCTCACCTGGGCGGCGGTGTGGAGCACCTGGGCTCCGCTCTGGGCCACGAGACGCAATGCCGCCTTGGGGTCGCCGCTCTTGCGCGGCTTCGCCACAAGGATCACCCCGAGGGTCTCCTGATCGAACACGAGGGGAGCAATGAGGTCGGGCTTCTCGAAGCCCCTGAGCGCTGGTCCCTCCGTGATCCGGCCCACCGCCTCTTCTGATTCGAGGTCCTGCCGATTCACGACACTCTGCGACTTCGACGCGAAGCCGATCTCGCCGGAGTCGAGGAGGACCTCGGTGCCCTTCTTGATGGCCGCGCCGTCCGGATAGGCCGCGGAAACCACCAGGCGGGCGGGGTGTTTTCCCTTCTCCGAAGCACGCTCTTCGCGGCGCACCAGGATCGCCACTTGCTGAGGATCGAGGCTGCGCTGGGTGATGCTCAGCAGCACCCCCGGTATCTGCCGCTCGCCGAGGCCACTGTACAGCTCCCTTGCGAGCCGGGGAAAGTCCTTGAGGAAATGGGTCAGGAACCCCAGGTCATCGCTCAGCTGCTTGTTCGACCGCCTGAGGCTCTGGAGTTGAGGCCCGGCGGCGTCCGCCTCGGCTCTTGCCTCGGCCGCGGACGCCCGCATCCGAAGCAGGAGGGGCACCAGCAGCCCCGCCGTGATGGCCAGTCCCAGAAAAAAGGGCACGCTCGAGCCCACAGTCCACCTCCGATCCGAGAGAGTAGCAACCCTCGTGCCGAGCATAGAGTACCCAGTTCTGAGCATTTTTTGTCCACAGGCCGGTCGGTGGACGCGCGTCCGGCCTCTGGGTGTCCGAAAAACAGTCGCGCCCGGACGAGTCCGGGTGGTTTACAATGGGGAGACGCTGGCCCTCGTTTTGCTTATAGACGGGCGGAGGAGTCTATGTGGAGTAGGGCAAAGACGCTTGTTCTCGCGGTCGCGGTGGTCTCCGCTGCCCTCGTGCCGCTCTTCGGCGACCCGCGAACCACACCCGTGACACACCCGCTGTGGGCCCGAATGCTGTTGCGCTCGATGGACATGACCCAGGCGGTGCGGACGAGCACCGAGGCGTCCCAGGTGTTCGGAGCGCTCGCATGGCGCGACAGCCTGACGTTTCCCGCCGACGAGTACCTGCGCGCCGATGGGGCCGACGTTCGCGATCAGGACGGCGAGCCCATCGTGACCCCATCCGGAGGGCCGGCGGAGATCGTCTTCGCGGTGCCCGTCGCCCAGCCCGGCGACTACCAGCTTCGAGCACGACTGACCGGAACGCCCGCCTCGCCGGCGAGCGCGGAGCTGGCACCGCTGGCGGGAGGCGCGGCGCTCGAGACCTTCACCCTCGTCCCGGCCGCAGAGCCCGGGTGGGTGTTCGGCGGCTCCGCGCACCTCGACCCCGGCACCTACGCCGCTACCGTTCTGCTGCCGCCAGGCTGCTCGCTGAGCCAGGTCGAGATCGCTCCTCCTTGCCTGAACCCGATCGAGCCTCCGAACGGCTGGCAACCGTCCGCCATTACGACGGGGCTGGACGTCGCAATCACCGCGCTGCGGGCCCTCGACATGGAGCATGAGCTGCCCCCGGCTGCCTCACCCATCGAGATCGGGGCCGGTGAGTTCCACGTCGAGGCTCCGCCGGAAGCAGTCGAGGCCCGGGTCTCCGCCAATACGTTCGCGGAGCTTTCGCTCAGGGCGAGCCGCAAGGGGCTGCGGGCTGTCGTCTCGGTGGACATCCCGGAGGCGGGCCTCTACACCGTGTCCGCCTTCGTGGACCCCGGCGGTGGACAGCGGTGGCTCCTCGATGGGTGTCGCAAGGCCATCGTGTGCCCCGGAGTAAGGGTGGGCTGGCGTCCGATCCTGACTCAGAACCTCGCGGCCGGCCGACACACGCTGCTCGTCAGCCTCGCGAACGGAGCGACGCTCGACCGGATGAAGATCGAGAAGAAGAAGGACTCCGCCGACGATTACGTGGCGACGCTCGAGCGTCTCGGTCTCGAGGCTCCCCAGGGGCCCATCTCGCGAGACAAGGCCATCGAGGCCATGCGGTTCGTCCGCGACAAGAGACAGGAGGCCATGGCGCTTCTGTGCGGGGATCAAGTCAGAGTGGACGACACGCCGCTGCCGCCTCTCCAGATCGCCGACGAGAGCGTGCCCGGGCCGACCGATGGGTTGGCACCGGGCGTCGGCCTCGGCGCCCCGCTGCCGCCGCCCATCGCTCCTCCGATCCTGCCCCCCCAGGAACCGGCGAGCCCGACCTCGCTCAGCGGCGGTTAGCGACACCCCGCGATGGCGCTGTTCAACCACGCCACAAAGGAGGTCACGGCAAAGCTCGTCTACTACGGGCCGGGACTCTGTGGGAAGACGACGAACCTGCAGTGGATCCACGCGAACCTGGCCTTCAAGAGCAAGGGCAAGCTGGTCTCGCTCGCCACGCAGACCGACCGGACGCTGTTTTTCGACTTCCTCCCCATCGAGCTCGGCACCATCCGGGGCATGCGCACCCGAGTGCAGCTGTACACCGTCCCCGGCCAGGTGTTCTACGAGACGACGCGGCGCATGGTGTTGAAGGGGTGCGACGCCGTCGTCTTCGTCGCGGACAGCCAGGCAGCCATGCTCGACGCCAACTTCGAGAGCCTCCAGAGCCTGCGAAGGAACCTCCTGGCCAACGAGATCGATCCTGGGATTCCCATGGTCCTCCAGTACAACAAGAGGGACCTGGCGACCGCCCTGCCGATCTCGGTGCTGGACGCGCGGCTGAACCCGCGAAAGGTTCCTACCTTCGAATCGGTGGCCTTCAAGGGCACCGGCGTCGAGGACACGCTTCGTGGGGTCACGAAGGCACTCTTCCGACACCTCTCCGACTACTACGGCCCGGGTGAGAAGAGCGCCACCTCGGCGGGGGACGCCATCAACGCGCCTGGCGAGGGGACGCCGGCCCCTGCGTCCGCTCCGGCGGTGGTGAAGGTGACGGGGGCGGTCCCGGAGCCGCCAAAGAAGCCCGTGGCCGGGCCCATCGTCAAGCCGGTGCGAAAAAAGAAGCCCGGTACTCCGACGCCGACGGCCGCGGCGAAGCCTGCCCAGCCTGAAGAGCCGAACCTGGGCCCTCTCATGCCGGACGGGGCGCCCCCTGCAACGCCAGAGGCTCCGAAGCCGGCCACACCGCCACCTCCTGCAGAGCAAGCTCCATCGGCCAAGGAGCCGGCCGCTCCCGATTTCGAGACGACCGCGGGCGACGCTCTTCCGCCAACGATCCGCATCAAGCCACGGCGCATCGTCATTCCACCGAGGAAGCCGGTGGCCGCCAAGCCGGCTGCGGAATCGCCACCCGCGGCGGTCCCCCAGTCGGAGCTGACACCGCCGCCAGGGCCCGCGCCTCCGCCGCCCGTCGCCAAGCCCGCACCGCCACCTGCACCTGTCGCCAAGCCCACACCCGAGCCTGCGCCAGCACCCGAGCCTGCGCCAACGCCCGTTCCAAAGCCGGCGTCACCGCCTGCGCCTGTCGCCAAGCCCGCACCGCCGCCCGCACCCGAGCCTGCGCCGCCGCCCGTCGCAAAGCCCGCGCCGCCTCCGGAGCCGCCGCCGGCAGTCGCCAAGCCGGAACCCGCGCCGGAGCCAGAGCTGCCACCCATCATCATCGAGCCCGAGCCGACACCGCCGCCGGCCGCCAAGCCCGCACCGCCGCCGGCACCTGAGCCTCCGCCGCCCATCGCAAAGCCGGCGCCACCCGCCGCGCCCGAGCCTCCGCCAGCTGTGGTCAAGCCCGAACCGCCGCCGGCACCGGTCGTCGCGCCCGAGCCTGCTGTGGCTGCGCAGATCGCGCAGACGCCCGAGGAGGAGGACGAGCCTGCTCCGACCGTAATGCTGCGCAGGGGAGCGACGTCGGACGACGAGTCCGCCTTCCGCGACCGTCAGCCCTCCGATCCTCCTCCGCAAGGCGACGGTCTGAACGAGGATCAATGGCTGTATCTCCTCGAGGGTGCGCAGCGTGGCCCCGTCGACATCGAAGACCTCGTCGACCTGGTGCTCACTTCCATCCCGGAAGACACGAAGGTCTGGCACCCCGGACTCGAGGGCTGGGTCCTGGCCAACAAGGTCCGACAGATCTCAGAAGAGATCCCGCCTCCGCTCCCCGTCCCGGGTGCGTCGCGACACGCCGGAGCCGACGAGGAGATGCCCGACTTCGACACGGTGCCGCCGCAGTTCCGCACGGCGCTCATCGCCGACGAGGACGAGGCGTTCCGGAAGTATCTCGCGATGCCCCTGGCTGCTCAGGGCTTCACGATCCACGAGGCCGCCGACGGATCGGCGGCGTGGCAGCTCGCGGTGCAAAACCGGCCGTGGCTCATCCTCGCAGACGTCAGCATGCCCGAGGTCGACGGGTTCGAGTTCTGCCAGCGAGTGCGCAACCACCCGCTCCTGAGTCACACACCGCTCCTGTTCATCTCGGGCGACGACAACCTGAAGAGCCGCTACCGCGCACTCCAGTTCGGCGCCGACGACTTCCTATCCAAGCAAATGCCTATTCGCGAGTTGCTCATGCGCATCCAGCTGCTGCTCACCAAGTACTCGGACCTGGGCGAGAAGGAGCAGACCGACGCCCGCGAGGGCGATGCCGCCGGCGCCTTCCAGGGTCGGGTGGAAGTCTTCGGAGCGCCGGCGCTTCTCCAGATGTGTGCCCAGGGACGGCTGACCGGCATCTTCACCGCGCTGTCGGAAGGCGAGGAGAACACGGCAGCGGTCATGAGCTTCCGCGAGGGCGACGTGGTCTCCGCCACCGTCGGCGCAGAGACCGGCCTGGAGGCGGCCTACGCGTTCCTCGCATGGCCACAGGGCAGCTTCAAGTTCACACCCGGCGAACCTGAAGACGGCGAGCCGCTGGCCCAGAGCGTCGAGCACCTGCTCCTCGAAGGCTGCCGACTGCTCGACGAGTCCCAGAAAGGCGGAGAGGAAGGCGGCGAAGAGGGAGCTTTCGTCTGACGGCGAGGGGCGGCTCGCCGTCCACCTGCCCGCCACCCTGCTCGGCGTAGGTCGACCCAAGCGGCCACCTCCTGGCACCGCGAGGCCTAAACCTGGGCATCTTGCGGAACATGTCAATCCTTAACTGACTCCGAATCAATGACTTAATGACGGCACGCTTCTTGGATCCTTCACGGGGCGGAGGAACGGGAATGCTTTGCGCGAGCGGAAAGGGGCACGGAATGAACGCCAGGAGGCTGCTCCTTCCTCATCTCCGGGCAGCCCTCGTCGCCCTTCGCGGGGATTCTGATCCTCGCTCTGCCAGAGGCAACCGAGGCCGCTTTCGCCAGGCGCTTCGTGATCACCGTCGGGGCGGGCCAGGTCACCGGCGGGCCCCACCCCAACTTCCCGATGCTCGTCAGCTTCCAGCACCTCAACCTCCGGAGCACGGCCAACGGCGGCCTCGTCACGAGCGATGCGGGAGACGACATCCTGCTGCGAGGCGAGGACGTCACCACCTGTGCGGGAGCTCAGCCCTGCGTGCTCGATCACGAAATCGAGAGCTACGACCCGGTGAACGGCACCATCGTCCTGTGGGTGCGCCTCCCATCCGTCAACAACGGGACCGTGATCTACCTCTACTACGCCGACGCCGCTGTCACCTGCTCTCAGGAGAACACGGCAGGTGTCTGGGACTCCGGCTACCGTGAGGTCTTCCATCTGAACGAGACCGGCGACTACACGGACTCGACGGTCAACGGCTTCACAGCGGTCGCCCAGGGCTCGGTCGACCAGGGCGTGGCGGGAAAGGTCGGGCCCGCCTCCGATTTCCCGGGAAACACCGGGGACGCGCGCCTGATCGCGTCGGACGACGAGCTCCCGGCCAACATGAGTCTTCCCGGAACGCAGAGCCTCACGATCGAGGCGTGGATTCGTCTCGACACGCTGCAAAGCGGTCAGTTCACGGGCTTCGTCACCAAGGGTCGCGACGACGGCATCGGCGCGCCGCAGAACAACTGGGTGGGCCTGTTCAAGACGGGCACGGACCGCCTTTCGTTCGGCTGGCCTTGCTGCTCGGGTGCAATACCGAACCCCCTGCCCGCCAACCTGGACAGCACGTTCGCCCTCGTGACAGGAACCTGGTACTACGCAGTCGCCACCTACGACGCCGTCACCGGGGATCGGCAGCTCTATGTGAACGGCGGCGCCCCGGATGCGGCGGACAGCAAGAGCGCGATTCACCCGGTCATCCCGGAGTACCTGCGCATCGGCGACGACTCCAACGGGTACTTCCACGATGGGTTGATCGACGAGGTGCGGATCTCGACGGCGGTGCGCTCCCAGTCCTGGCTCCAGACGACGTACGACAACCAGAACGCGCCCGGAGCGAACACTCGCTCGGAGGTTCTGGGGGCTCTCGACCAGGGCGCCTCACTCCTGAGTTACGTCGGGCACGGGGGGCCGGCGGTGTGGGCGTCTGAGAACGTCCTCAACTCCGGGGACCCGCCGAAGCTGCTGGCGCAGTCGGAGCAGCCCCTGATGCTGACCTTCAACTGCCTCAACGGCTACTTCGTGGCGCCGAACTACGACTCATTGGCCGAGGCCTTCATGAAGGTCGAGGGGCGGGGGACGATCGGGGCGTTCTCGCCCTCGGGGCTGAGCCTCGACGGGCCGGCTCACCGCTTCCACAAGGCGCTCATGGCGGAGATCGTCAGCGGGGAGCACGAGAGGCTTGGGGACGCGGTATTGGCCGCACAGACCGCCTACGCCGAGACGGGGGTGATGCCCGAGCTTCTGGCCGTCTATCACCTTTTCGGCGACCCGGCGCTCAGACTGGGCCGGTAGACACTGGTCCGGAATCCAAATCCACAGATAGGGATCGAAGCCTCGAGAGTCACTCAAGGCTTGTGGCCGATCAGAGGACACTGCCGCTCCGTGGCAGGTAGCGAGCAACTGATAACAAAGGACTTAGGGCCGGCCCAAATCCTGCAAGACACTCGCTCTGGAGGCGAGCCATGAGTGCGCGTGTTTGCGGAGATTCGAGCCTGGCGCGAGGCGAGCGGCGGCCTGGCTCCTTCGATGGGCTCAAACGGTCACTGGGAGCCCTGACCGCGACCGTTCTCCTCTCCGCGACCAGTGCCATGACAGCCGAGGGGGCCGTCCTGACCTTCCAGAAGGGTGACGGCAAGGGCAGCGTCTCCGAGACCGACGACACCGTCATCGACGCGACCGTTCCCAACACCACCTGGGTCGCCGACGGCCAGGACATCACTCATTTCGAGGTCGACACCAGCGCCCATCGACACACCATCCTGAAGTTCCCAAACATCTTCGGGCCCGGACTCAACCAGATCCCGCCGGGCGCCACCATCCTCAGCGCCATCTTGACCTTGAACATGGACAACGAAGGTACCGACTGTCCGGATGCCCACCAGCTCACCGAGGGATGGACAGAGTCGGAGGCGACCTGGAACTCGCGGAGGACCGCCGTGAGCTGGACGGATGCCGGCGCGGACGGGGCGACCTCTCGCAAGGCCGCGTTGGAGGCGGTCGTCCCGTGTGCCCTGCCGCTCGGGGACAAGACTCTGGACGTGATCACCAGTGTCCAGAACTGGTCCAACGGCGAGGCGAATGAGGGCTGGGTCTTCGTCGATACCGGCGCCAGCAGCAACGGAGTCAACTTCAGATCGAGTGAGCATGCAACCGCCGCCGACCGCCCGGAGCTCTCGGTCTCTTTCGTGCGCCCCGTGTCCTACTCGGTGGGCACCAACGCCGGCGACCTCAAAAACGGCGCCCCGACCCTCACCATTGGAGGCGGCGTCGCGACCCTCACGGTGGCCCAGCCGGATCACGTCGGCGTCGGCGACGAGGTCACGTACCACGGCGCCACCCGAGCCTTCATCTCCGGGCGGGTGAGCTCGACGGCCTACACACTGACAGACCGACTCGGCGTTCCGCCACCGGACATCGGTCCCGGGATCGTCGTCAACTCCATCAAGAGGGCCTTCAACACTCTCAACGACGCCGCCCTCAGCTCGGACACGGCCAGCTATCTCGGCACGG
>CAXMOH010000496.1:0-10595 GCA_964194855.1 uncultured Hyphomicrobium sp. | reverse complement strand
CCATGGCGAGCACCACGACCTCGCGCCCGTGCCACTCGGCGGGCAGAAACGGAAGCGGCGGGGCCTTCCGCGCGACCAGCCAGCAGGTGGCCTCGTCGGGGGCCGTCTTGCAGAAGTCACGCCACCGCCGCATCACGCCCTGGGCGTCCTTGAAGGGATGCACCACGAGACCGGCCGTGACCTCGGGGCCCAGCGGGAACAGACGGAACTCGAACGACGTGACGATGCCCAGGTTGCCGCCTCCACCCCGGAGCCCCCAGAACAGGTCCGGCTCCTCGGTGGCGCTGGCTCGCACGAGACGACCGTCGGCGGTGACCACGTCCGCGGAGAGCAGGTTGTCGACGGTCAGCCCGTGCTTTCGGCTGATCCAACCAAAGCCTCCCCCGAGGGTGAGGCCGGCGATGCCGGTTGTCGAGTTGATCCCGACGGGCACCGCGAGCCCGAAGGCCTGGGTCTCGTGATCCACGTCGGCCAGCGTCGCGCCCGGGCCGACGCGGGCGGTGCGCGCCGCCGGGTCGACCCACACGTCCCTCATCTGTGAGAGGTCGATCATCAGGCCGTCGTCGACCGAGCCCTTTCCGGCGATGTTGTGGCCGGCGCCGCGGACCGAGAAGAGCAGGTCGTGCTCTCGGGCGAATTTCAGGCTGTGGATCACGTCCGCCGTGCCCGCACACCGGGCGATGAGGGCTGGCCGGCGGTCGATCATGGCGTTCCAGAGCGCGCGGGTGACGTCGTAGCCCGGATCGCCCGCCGTGACGAGCTCACCCCTGAGCCCCGCACGGAACGCGTCGACGGCCGCCTCCTCGATATTCGCGCTCCCACCCTCACGCCTTGCTACGGATACGTCACCCATTCACACACCTCCGATGTCTCTAGTCCAAGGGTCCACGCATCCCGGCCGGGGGCCTGCCAAGGGGACAGCAAGCTCCACCAGTCTGGTTCCAGGACTCTGCCGCGAAGCACCCTATCCCGCGCATGCGAGTCGGTCAACGGGCCGTTCCGGCCCATTCCAGTCACCTTGGGCCCTTTGTTGCATTCGGGACTGGTGACCAGCTAGAGTATCCGCAAGCTACTGGGCGTGTTAGGGGTGGAGGCTTTCGATGAAGGACCGACCTCGGTTTCCTGGTATTCGTGTGGTCGCCAACGGCAACCAGCTCGTCTCCTACCACACAGAAGCGCGGATCTGCGACGGCGGCATCTTCTACCCCATCACGCCCTCGACCGAGGGCGGCGAGCTCTACCAGCAATCGTTCGCGGAAGGACGGCTCAACGTCTTCGGTCGCAGCACCTTGGCGATCGAGACCGAGGGAGAGCACGCAGCCCAGGGCGGCGCCACCGCTTTCTCGGTGTGCGGGCGCCGCGCGGTGAACTTCACCTCTGGCCAGGGCATCGTCTACGCCTCCGAGCAGTACTACCACGCCCCGGGCAAGTGCTCCACGATGGTGGTCGAAGTCGGCGCCCGCGCGCTCACCAAGCATGCGCTGAACGTCCACTGCGGGCACGACGACGTCTACGGAGTCCTGGACACCGGATGGATCATCCTCTTCGCCAAGGACGCACAGCAGTGCGCCGATCAGGCGCTCATCGTGCGCCGCGTCACCGAGCTGAGCCTGACGCCCGCCATGAACGTCCAGGACGGGTTCCTGACCTCTCACCTCGAGCGGACCTTCTACAAGCCCGAGGCGGAGCTGATCCGGGAGTACCTCGGGGCGCCCGAGGACATCATCGACTGCCCGACGGAAAGCCAGAGGACCCTCTTCGGCCCGAAGCGCCGCCGGGTCCCCAGGATGATCGACCTGACCAACCCCGTGCTCATGGGTCCCGTGCAGAACCAGGAGCACTACATGCAGGGCGTCGTGGCTCGCCGGGACAATTTCGTCGAGCCCATCCTGCGCTTCCTCGAAGAGGCCCACGACGACTTCGGCAAGCTGACCGGGCGTCACTACGGGTTGCTCACCCAGTACAAGACCGACGACGCCGACACCGTCTTGGTCTCCCTCGGCTCGGCTGCCGAGAACATCGAGGCCGGAGTGGACTACCTGCGGCAGCGAGACGACGCCAGGGTGGGATCGATTCACCTGAACGTCATCCGCCCGTTCCCCGAAGAAGCGGTGGTCCGAGCGCTCACCGGCAAGAAGAACGTCATCATCCTGGAGCGAACCGACGAGCCCCTGGCCGGAGCCAACCCCATGGGCCGGGACATTCGGACGGCCCTGGGCAAGGCACTGGCACGAAACGAGAAGTCGAACGGTATCTCGATCACGGCCGAGCAGATGCCCCGTCTGTTCGACGGTATCTACGGCCTCGGATCCCGGGACTTCCGACCCGAGCACACGCTGGGCGCCTACGAGTACGTCACGGGCAGCATCAAGCGAAAGGACGGCGCGAGCGCCGACGGAGGGGACCCGTTCTTCGTGCTGGGCGTGGACCATCCCTACGAGGTGAAGTCCGCCGACACGCCGTCTCTCCTCCCTGACGACGCCATCGCCATCCGCTTCCACTCGGTGGGCGGGTGGGGCGCCATCACCACGGGCAAGAACCTCGGCGCGATCATCGGCGACTTCAACGACTTCGTGGCCGAGCGTGACGGAGAGATGGACGAGGTCGGACGGCCCAGGGAGACCATCCACGTCAGCGCGAACCCGAAGTACGGGTCGGAGAAAAAGGGCGCACCCACGTCCTACTTCCTGGTGGTGGCCCCGGAGCGAATCCGCGTGAACTGCGACCTTCGTCACGTGACCGTCGTCCTCTGCTGCGACCCCAAGGCCTTCACCCACACGAACCCACTGGACGGGATGGCGGACGGTGGCGCCCTCATCTGGGAGTCCGAGGAGGAGCCGGCCCAGGCCTGGGAGCGCCTGCCCGGTTGGGCCCGGAAGGTGATCATCGACAAGAAGATCCGGGTGTACACCCTCCCCGGGTTCGAGATCGCCAGGAAGGCCACGAACCGGGAGGACCTGCAGCTCAGGATGCAGGGCAACGCCTTCCTCGGGGCGTTCTTCGCGGTGTCTCCGCTGCTTGCGCGTTTCGGGATCGACGACAAGCGCTATCGCGAGGTCGTGCGCAATCAGTACCAGAAGAAGTTCGGCCGGCTCGGCGACGCGGTGGTGCAGTCGAACATGGAGGTCATGACCCAGGGCTTCGAGCGCGTCCGGGAGATTCCCGTGGGCAAGCTGGGCGCCCCGGATCGCTCGACGCTGCGCGGTGTGGCGCTGACGCCGATCGGCGGCTGCTCCTCCTGCCGCTCCGAACCGGCTCCCCTCGAGCAGGAGCAGCGCATCCCCCTGACCCAGGTCGCGACCTTCGACAAGGAGTTCCGGGCCGGACTGGCCTACAACCAGCCGGCCTCCGCTCTCGCTTCGGTCGGCGTGATGGCCGCCGCCAGCGGCGACACCGCCTCCAAGTACGTCGCGCGCCGCGAGACGCCGATGTACATCCCGGAGAACTGCACGCAGTGCATGGAGTGCATCGCCGTGTGCCCGGATACGGCGCTCCCGAACTGCTCGCAGGAGCTCTCGACGCTGCTCGAGGCGGCGGTGCGGAACTACATCTCCGACGCCGAGGAGAAGTTTTTTAATGATACGGCGACCACCGAGATCTACACCCGCGCGCGGGAGCTCATGCGCGAGGCGATCAAGGACAAGTCCGGCACACCGCTTCCGGAGATCCTGCGAGCGGTCACGACCGATGTGAACGGATTCTCGGACGCGGCGAAGGACGAGCTCTTCGCCATCTTCGACAAGGTCCCGATGGCCTACCAGAAGGCCAAGGCCATCTTCGGCACGCCGGAGAGGAAGAACCCGGGAAGCGGGGGGATCTTCTCGATCTTCGTCTCCGACCTGTGCAAGGGATGCGCCGCCTGCGTGGACGCGTGCGGCGATCACGACGCGCTCAGGATGGTCCGGGAAACCGAGGACGTGAACGCCGAGCACGAGACCGGGACCGCTTTCCTCGACTTGCTCCCGGACACCCCCCAGAAGTACCTGGGGCTCTACGACGAGGACCGCCCGCAGGACTCGAAGACCGCGACGCTGCGCAACCACCTCATGGTGCGCAGGAACTACGACGCCCTGGTTTCCGGCGATGGGGCGTGCGCCGGATGCGGCGAGAAGAGCATCCTGCGCTCGCTCGCCTCGGTGACCGAGGCGTACATGCGACCCGTTTTCCACGCCAAGGCCGACCGGCTCCGGGAGAAGGCGGACCGGCTCGAGAAGGACGGCACCCGCAAGCTCGCCGCGCTGGCGAAGCGGAGCCCGGAGGAGCACGCCCTCTTCGTCCAGGCCGTCGGCCAGCTCCTGATGGGCCTTGGGGGAGAAGACGACGAGGACACCAAGGCTCGGATCGCCGCCCACGGAGCGATCACCGACGAAGAGGCCATCTCCGCACTCATCGCGACGATGCGGCAGGAGGCCTTCAACCACAAGGAGCTTCAATCGGTCGACGGGCGCCTCGCCAACGGGATGGCGGTCATGGCCATGGGCGCCCACACCGGCTGCAACACCGTCTACGGCTCTACCCCGCCGAACAACCCACATCCCTACCCGTGGATGAACTCTCTCTTCCAGGACGGGATCACAGTGACGTGGCTGCTGGGCGAGAGCTTCATCATGGACCATTCCCGTCGATCCGTGATCCCCGAGCGGCTGGCCGACGCGCTGCTGGATCGCGAGCAGGACGTCATGACACCCCGCGACTACTACGAGCTCACGCACTTCAGCGACGCGCTCATGACGGATCAGGAGATCATCGAGCTGCCGAAGGCGTGGGCGATCGGCGGCGACGGTGGAATGGGCGACATCGGGTATCAGAACACCTCGAAGGTCGTCCTTCAGAACCGGCCGAACGTGAAGGCCGTGATGCTCGACACGCAGGTCTACTCCAACACCGGCGGCCAGAACTCCGATTCGACCCCCATGCTCGGCGGCGGCGACATGAACGTGTTCGGCGCGGCGACCCAGGGCAAGGTTTCCGAGAAGAAGACCGTCGCCGAGACCTTCCTCGCAGGCCACGGGTCACCGTTCGTGGCCCAGATCTCCATCGCCAACGCCCCCAAGCTGTACAGGGCCTTTCTCGACGCCCTCGAGTATCGGGGCACGGCCTTCCTCCAGTGCTTCACCACCTGCCAGCCGGAGCACGGCGTCGCCGACGACATGTCCCTCGTGCAGGCCCAGCGAGTGCGCGATTCTCGAGGGGCCCCCGAGTTCGTCTTCAATCCCAGCATCGGTGAGACCTACGGCGAGGCGCTGGACATGACGGGCAACCCGATGCGGGACCGGGATTGGTACCAGGCCCGCTTCACGCCCACCGGCGAGACCTACCCCTACACGGTGGCCCACTGGTGCGCGACGGAAGCCCGCTTCCGGAACCACCTGAAGAAGATCAAGCCCGACCAGGCCAAGACGCTCATCCCGCTCGAGAACATCCTGGTACGCCTGGTGCAGAACGACGTCGTGTACCGTCGCTATCTGGACCCGAACCACCGGGCCTACATACCGGACTTCGGCGTCTTCATTCGAGTGCCGGTCGGCGAGAAGATGGAGCTCCGGGCGATCTCCCGGCAGCTCGTCCTTTTCTGCGTGGAGCGGCGCAAGGCATGGCGGCTTCTGCAGAGCAAGGCCGGAATCGAGAACAAGGACTACAAGGCGCAGCGCTCCATCCTGGCTGACGTCGATGCCGGGAGCCTCTCGAAGGAAGAGCTCTTCGCCCGCGGCGAGGAGCTCATGGAGGAGAGAGTGGCGGGTGGAGCCGGGGCGGCGAAGCCCGGCGGCTCGGCAACCCCCGCCTCGGCTCCCGCGCCGCTGGTGGCCCGTCCGTCAGAGTAGGAGAGGGAGAGTCGTGAACAACAGGAGGTGGCGATGCTGGTAGCGAACATCGTCGTCGAGACGCAACCGGGGAAGGCACGATCGGTGGCCGACATCATCAAGCACCTCCGGGGCGTGACGCTGCGCTCCGTGGAGGGCGATCACCGCGTGATCGCAACCTGGACCGTGCCCGAGGATCAGCACCTGGAGCCGGAAGGCGTCTCGGAGGTGTTGCAGGCGATGAGCGGTGACATCCTCGAAGTGGCTTTGACCGAAGAAGAGCGCCGCTGACGGACCTGCCGGGCCACACCCCGGGCATCGCGCATGAGCTCCTGGCTCCAGAGGCGACGGCTGCGGTCGGTGCGGGCGATTCGCAGGAAGTTCAGGGCACGGATCGACCGATTCACGCGCACGGGCGGGAGCCATGTCCGCGCTCGGCTCCTGTCGGACCCCCGGGTGGCCGAGGCGGTGGCCCGCCACGTCAGGGAGACCGGCGAGGGTGAGCCAGCGGCCTGGGAGCGGGTGCACGGTTACGTCGAAGAGATCGTCCCCAACTTCAACCTGATCTCGTACTACCGGCTCGGCTACGGTGTCGCCCGGGTGCTGGCCCCGCTCTTCTACAAGGTCACCGTGGGCTACGAGGCCCGCGACGACCTCGACGCCATCCCCCGGGACGCCACGGTGGTCTACCTCATGAACCACCGCTCGAACGCGGACTACGTCGTGGTGGCGTACGTCCTCTCGGGAAGCGTGGCGGTGTCGTACGCCGTCGGCGAGTGGGCGCGTGTGTGGCCGCTCGAGGCGGTGTTCAAGAGCTTCGGATCCTACTTCGTCCGGCGTCGCTACCGCGAGCCCCTCTATCACAGCGTGCTCGAGCGCTACGTCCAGCTCATCACCCGAAACGGGGTGACCCAGGGGATCTTCCTCGAGGGTGGCCTGACCCGTGACGGCCGGTTTCGCGAGCCCAAGCTGGGCCTCCTGGACTACCTGATCCGGGTGAAGACGGAGCCGGACTTCCAGAGCCCGCTCTACATCATCCCCGTGGCCATCAACTACGACCGGGTGCTCGAGGACCGCTCACTGTTGCGGGAGCAGCAACCGAAGCACGAGCGGCTGACGCGCTGGCAGCAGCTCAGCGAGGTGAGCTCCTATTTCTTCAAGGTCTCGGCGCGCTTCGTGCTACGACGGGCGCGACGTTATGGCCGTGCCTGCGTGAACTTCGGCGCACCGATGAGCGTCGACGAGTGGCTGGCCGCCCACCCCGGGGTCCTCCAGCTGCCTCGAGAGGAGCGGCTGCCTCGGCTCAAAGAGCTGGCCGACGACGTGATGGGCCGCATCGGCGACATCATGCCGGTGACCCCGGTGCCCCTGGCCGCCACGGCGCTCCTCGGCCACTCGGGCGAGCACATCGGTCGCGCCGAGTGGGAGGAGCGCCTCGACGAGTTGCGCCTCGTGCTTCGCGAAGCGAGAGCCCCCGTGGTGGGGGAAGAAAGGTCGAGCGCGCAGATCCTCGACCGGGCGCTCGTGATGTTCACCCTGCGCCGCGTCGCCTTCGCGGAGGAGGGCGGCTTCCGCATCGACCGCTCCCAGGATCCCCTCCTGCGCTTCTACGCCAACTCGATCGCCCACTTCTTCGAGGCGGTCTGAGCGGGGCCCCGGCGGTGCCGGGAGCCGGACGCCTTCTCAATCATCGATCAGAGCGCGCCCGAGTGCTGGCTTCCCGCCCAGCGACGTGTAGAACCCGTAGACGGTGAGGCCGAGCAGGACGACTCCGACCGGTATCAGTCGGGTAGCGAACCACGCGGAGAGGTCGAGCGTGAGCGGGGCCTCGATGAGGCTGAACCAGAAGTACAGGGTCACTACGAGGGCGAGGAAGCCTCCTCGGGTGAGCACGAGGAGCATGACGACGGCCCGGGCGAGACCCCCGACCAGGCTCTCGGTCCCCCCCGTGAAGGCCCACAGAAGGCACCAGACCCCGACCGCGAGGGGGTAGTTGCGGAGCAGCAGGCGGAGCAGCACCAGCGTGAAGAGGTAGATCATCGCCCAGAGCACCGAGCTGAAACTGTTCACGAACAGACGGAAGCCGACGTCCGTGAGCGAGGCGAGGGTCGAACCCTTCAGGAACGGGTGGGGGTATGAGGGGGGCTGGCCAAACCACGCGGGCGCGCCCAGGGTCAGAACAAAACCCAGCCCGAGGACCGACCCGGCCACCGCACCGAGGAGGACGTCGCGGCCCACCAGTGGATCGCGGAATGATCCGCCGAGAAGGCGCTTCCAGGAGATCAGCATGTGGGGCCAACGGCGGCGGGCGTAAGGCTCCAGGGCGATGTAGACGAGCCACACCACCATCGCCCAGAAGACTGGATAGGAGAGGACCCTGATCAGGATCCAGATCTCGTCGGCCACGGTGGACACGTGGCTGGCCCGGAAGAGCCGGGCGATGCTGTACACGGCAAAGACGAAGACGGCAACCCGCACGGCGCCGCTCCTGTCGCTGCGGCCGAGGCGCAGGTTGCGGCGGGCCAGGAGCGCCGCCCCCAGTGGCAGGGCGAGAACCAGGACCAGGACGCTGGCCTCCCCCACGGGCGTCGTCTCCTCCAGCCTGGTCGAGGTGACCATGCGTCCGGGCTTCGTCCACGACTGAAGGACGGAAAACCACACGGGGTGGCCGTGATAGGCCGCGGCCTCCACGCGAATCGGCAACCCCGGTGCATCGGGGTGCGCCCCTTCCCACGCGGCCTTCAGGTCCGAATCGACGGGAGCGGCCCAGCGGGGCGTCACCCGGCGCAGCTGCCCTGGCTCGAGGCCCGCCTCTTCGAACAGCGGCGCCCAGTCGGGGTCGTCCCAGGGTCCGGTCTCGGTCTCGAGCTGGGGCGGGACGGCGGCGAATCCAATGAGTCTTCCCCGGGGGCTCATGACGACCTCGGTCATACCGGACAGGCTGAGCGGCGGGTCGTCCCGCCCCACCATGGCGTCGGTGTTGGCGGCCACCAGGGGGCTGGGGCTCTCGCGGTAGTAGAAGAAGTAGGGGGCGAAGGGACCCTCGCTGGCTCGCTCCCAGCGGTCGGGAGAGGGGTCCTCCTCCACGTCGGCGAGGTACGACCGATCGCGCACGAAGGACCAGGCCGCGTCCACACCCGGGTCCCGATCGAGGCTCGCGAGCAGATCCCTCGCCCGCTCCACCAGAGCCGCGGGAGGCCGGGGCACGGTCCCGAGAAGCGACTGCCGTCCGGAGACGTAGGCGGAGAGGGCGAGCGCCGCGATCGTCAGCGCCAGCCCCGCCCACGCCACCCCCGGCCCGAGGTCCCCCACCTTCCCCGCGGCGGCCACGAGGTCGGGAGACGGCGTCTCACCCGCGGCGACCGCCACCTCCAGGGGATCGCCACCGGGCAGGCTGGCCAGGACGGCCCGGGCCGAGGCCGGGCGCGCTTCGGGCTCCTCTTCCAGGCACTGGAGGAAAACCCGCTCCACGAGCGGGTCCAGACGGTCGGACCCGCTGGCAAGACGCGAGCGTTTGGACTTGCGATGTTGGTTGAGCAGGTCGTCGATGTTCCTGGCGTCGAAGAATGCCCGCCCGGTGAACATCTCGTAGAGGATGAGCCCCAGGCCGTAGAGGTCACAACGGGCCGTGACCTGCCCTCCGGCCAGCTGCTCGGGCGACATGTAGGCAGGCGTACCGGCGAACCCGCCGCCGGCGGAGTCGTCGACAGCCACGGCCAGGCCGAAATCGGTCAGACGAGCACGGCCCCGGCCGTCGATCATGACATTCGCCGGCTTGAGATCCCGGTGGACGACTCCCTTCTCGTGCATCGCGGCCAGGCCGGCGGCAAGGCTGCGAGCAATGTCGAGGGCCTTGTCGGGGGGCAGCCGGCCGATGCGCGAGAGAAGCGACGCGAGATCCTCGCCGTCGACGTACTCCATGGCAATAAAGGTCTGCCCCTCGTACTCCACGATGTCGTAGAGGCGGCAGACGTTCGGATGGGAGACCTCGCGGCCGATGCGGACTTCGCTGTAGAGGCGCTCGAGGCGCTCCGGTGAAACCCTGCCCCGCACGAACTTGAGAGCGACGGCTTGCCCCAGCTTCGTGTCCTGGGCGCGATAGACCTGCCCCATCCCCCCTTTGCCCAGGAGGGCGACGATCCGATAGCGCCCGGCGAGCATCGTGCCGGGGGTGAAGGTCAGGCTCGCATCGACCCGGTCGGACGTCTCGGCGTCGCTGGAGGCCGTCCAGTCGGACAGCCCCGGATCTTCGTCGTCTTCGGGTTTTGGCGGCTCGTTCACCATCGTCGGATCAGCTGCGAGGCATCATAGCCCGAATTTTTCACAGCGATCCCCACGCTCACCCGCGGATCCAAGGCTCTGGTTTCACCCGTCGGGCTTCCCGGCCGTCAGCTCGTGCGGTAGGGCTCCGTTCCCACCCCGGAGGCGCCCGTACTGTAGGCCGCTTCGCCGTGCAGGGTCAGATCGAGGCCCGTGACCTCCTCTTCCTCGGTGACGCGGAGCGAGGTGAAGAGCCTGATGCCTCCGAGAATGGCGGCCGTGCCGACGATGGCGAGCCCCCAGGCCGCGGCCACGCCGACGAACTGCGGCCAGAGCTGTCCCGGGTTCCCGTAGAAGAGCCCGTCGGCGCCGCCTGCGTTCACCGACGTCGTCGCGAAGAGGCCCGTGGCGAGGGCGCCCCAGGTGCCACCCAGGCCGTGCACTCCAAAAACATCGAGGGCGTCGTCGTATCCGAACCGTGGCTTGAGCGTGTTCACGCCGAGGTAGCAGATCACCGCGCAGCCCACCCCGATG
>CAXMOH010000495.1:0-6444 GCA_964194855.1 uncultured Hyphomicrobium sp. | reverse complement strand
CTTCGAAGCGGCCCCAGGCGTGCTCCCGGATCACCCCCTCGTGCTCGGCAGTGAGGAAGAGGACCGGTCCTTTCTGCGCGTAAACGTTGAAGTGGTTGAGCCAGAAGTCGACCAGGACCTCGCCCAGCTGGCGCTCGGTCTCGACCGACCGGAGGATCTTGACGGCCTGCAGCTCGCTCAGCACCGTTTTCGGTCGGCCCTTCATCATCGGCGCGTACTTCGCGGCCAGCTCCCGCTGGGCGCTCCATCGCTCGGCCTCGGTCGCGTCGTCGCCCAGGTCCGCGCGCATCTTCTGGACGGCCTGCCGGACCTCCCGAGGCGGGTTGTAGCCCTCGACCAGCTCGGCGGAGGAGAGGCCGTACGTCTCGAACGAGCGGAGCGCGCTCTCCAGGGCGTGATCGTCGATGCGCCCGGGATGAAGCTGGGCCTCGATCCAGCGCTCGAGCCCCATGGCTCGCACTCTGTCCACGTCTCCAGGCCGGGGGCCCCAGGTGAGCCGGTTCAAGGCGTGGACGATGGCGCCGTCGTCCGCGGCGGGGGCAGCCTCCGAGCACCGGTCGGGCGGCTCCGTCTCGGTCGGCGCGGCCGCGGGGCTCGAAGTGGCGAGGCCGAGCACCACAGCGACTGCGGCGAGCCGGCCCGCGTCCGTCCAGGCCGAGACTGTCGTGAGCGTCATGCTTCTTGGACACGCTCGATTGGGAGACGGTTGAATGAGGCCGTCGAAGGGCGAAGCGGCGCGGGGAGCCAGATGGTCCTTGCGGGCGAAGGGGTTCCCCCTTAAACTACGTGTGTTGAAGGGTTTCGGCAGAATAAGAGCGTCCGGGTCATTGCGGCGCCTCGCGGCCGCGGCTCTCGTCGCGGCACCCGCGCTGGCGTGGGCGGAGTCGTCTCCGCTCACGGTCGTCACCCCGACCCACAGCCGAGAGGTTCCCACGGTCGTGCACGAAGGGGCGGAGCTCGTCGCCATCGAAGACGTTGCGGTCGGTTTCGGAATGACCGTGACGAGCGACAACCGTGGCGTGTCCTCGACGCTGGTGGTGGGCTCGCACGAGGTGGGCCTCTACGAAGGCAAGAGCCTCGCCTCGGTGGACGGTGACCTCCGACTCCTCTCGGCGCCGGTGCGCAACGTCGACAACCGGTGGCTGGTCCCCGTGGACGGAGTGGCGCGCCTCCTGGAGCCGCTTCTCGGCCTCCCGGTGAGCTGGCGACCGGCCGAGCGGGTGCTGGTGTTGGGACGCGTGTCGATTCCCACGGTGTCGGTGGCCATGTCTTCCTCCGCCGGGCTCGTTCGGATCGTCTTCGACGCCAGCGAGAGCGTTCCGTTCCGGGTCGAGCAGGGGAGTGACCGCATCACGGTCTCCGTCGACCGGGACCTGATCGAGGCCTCGTTGCCCGCCGAGCCCATGACCACGATCGGAGGCATCGTCGAGTGGGTACAGTTTCAGGGCGGAGAGGCGAACACGTTCGTCGTTCGCCTGGGGCCCGGGTTCCGACAGGTCCGGGCCGCCGAGCAGGAGTCGCCGCCGAGGCTCGTCCTCGAGCTCAGAGGCGAGACGCAGGCGGCGGAGGTGCAGCGTCCGAGGCCGACGCCCCCGCCCCGGCGGACGACCGCCCCCAGGGGCAACGAGATTCGCACCATCGTGATCGACCCCGGGCACGGGGGAAAGGAAGTGGGTGCCCGGGGGCCGGGGGGGACCCTCGAGAAGGACGTGACGCTGGCCATCGCCCGGCGGCTCCGTGACCAGCTCGTGGACGCCCTGGGCGTGCGGGTCTTCCTCACGCGGAACCAGGACGCGGAGGTCGAGCTGGACGCTCGGACGGCCATCGCCAACAACTACAAGGCGGACCTGTTCGTGTCCATCCACGCGAACGGGTTTCGCGTGCGTGGCGCCAGGGGCTCCGAGGTGTACTTCCTCTCCTACCAGGCCAGCGACGAGGCGTCCCGACGCATAGCCCAGATCGAGGGAGCCGCGGAGTTCGGATCGGCGGCTCCCGGCTCGGATCTCGCGCTGATCCTCTGGGACATGGCGCAGGCTGAGCACCTCGAGGAGTCCTCGGCCCTCGCCACCCGAGTGCAGGACGAGCTGGCCGAAGTGACGGGCTCGGAGAGCCGCGGGGTGAAGCAGGCCCCCTTCCGTGTCCTCGTGGGCGCGACGATGCCGGCAGTGCTCGTGGAGGTGGCGTTCATCAGCAACCCCCGGGAGGAGAAGCTGCTGGCTTCGGCCGACTACCAGTCGAAGGTGGCGGCCGCGTTGCTGCGGGGGATCGCCCGGTACCGGCGCGACAGGGCGGCCCGCCACGGATTCTCCGCAGCCTCAGCCGGCCGCCCGTAGGCCAGATGACGCCGCGCCAGGCGAACCTCCTCACCGCGCTCGGACTGGCGGGTCTGCTTGCCACCGTGTCGCTGACGGCTCCCCGATGGTCGGCGCTGCTGCGCGAGCCGCTGAGCGTCCTCGACGACGAGGGCGGGGCCCTCGAGGAAGCCGGCGACGCGACGCCGGGACTCGATCCGGAAGCGGACGCCGCGCGGCGGATCAGCGTGCGGCTCTACTTCGAAGCCCGGGACAGCGGTGGGTTGCTCTCCGAGGAGCGGGAGATCGCCTTCTCGGACGACCTGGCAGTCCAGCTCCGCACACTCGTCGAAGAGCTGGTGCGCGGCCCCATGGACGGCCTCCTCGGGACCATTCCTCCGCAGACGCGGGTCCTCGAGGTCTTCGTCACCGCCCGGGGAGTGGCCTACGTGAACCTGTCCGGCGAGGCCGCCATGCTGCCCGGCGGCTCGATGTCGGAGCTCTTGAGCGTCTACTCGATCGTCAACAGCCTCGTCGTCAATTTTCCGGCGGTCAGCCGCGTGCAGATCCTCGTCGAGGATCGGGTGGTCACGTCGCTGGCTGGCCACGTCGATCTGTCACGCCCGCTTCCCGCCGACATGACGCTGGTGGCCCTGCCCCCACCCGTGGTGAGCGACCCGGCGGAAGCAGAGTCCCTCGCCGAGTCCTCGGTTCCGACCACCCCTTGAAAGGCGAACACGCATGCGTTCTCTCCTCGCACCTGTGACCTTGACGATGACGATGGCAGCTCTGACGCCGATCCTGGGTCCGCGATCGGCCGGCGCGGCCGTCGATGCCTCGACGATCGAAGCCGCCGAAGGGCTCGCCCGGGAGGCGGTCGCGCTGGCCGCGAGCGATCCACAGGCGGGCCTGGCGAAGGCTCGACGGGCCCTCGCTTTGACCAACGAGTTCAACCCGACGGTCTTTGTGGAGATGGGGCGGAAAGGCGAGGTCGTGGAGGACGAGTTCCAGGCGGCGCGGCTGGCCTACGGCGAGCACCGCGCGGTGCTCTATGGCGCAGTGGGATCGATCCTCACCGGGCAGGGCGCCCACCTCGCCGCCAGCCGCTATCTGTCCCGGGCCTTTCTCCTGGACCCCCGTCCTTCCCGGGGCCTGGCCCTGGCCCGGGTGCAGATCGCCCTCGGTCGCGGCCGCGCCGCGCTCGACAGCGCAACCAGGGCCATCGCCGGGGTGAAGTCCCCGAGCCCGGAGGCGCTCGTGGTGATCGCACAGGCCGCCGACGTCGCCCGTCTGCCGAGCGCGCAGGCGGAGATCGACCGTGGCCGGATCAAGACGACGTTCAAGGATGCGGTGAGCGTGCGCGACGAGCAGGTGTCTTTCCCGCAGGGCACGAGGCTCTCGTCGGCTCCCGCGTTCCGCCTCGAGGACTCTCCGATCAACTTGCTCTATGTGGCCGAGGCGTCGTGCCGGCATTGCTCCGCCGACCTCGCCGAGCTCCGGCGGCTGGTTCCCGCAGACGTGCGAGTGCTGATCGTCCCCGAAGGGGACGATCGGGACGCCGAGGTGCGACAAGTGCTGTCGATCTATCGCTACGACTGGCCGCTGCTTCTCGGGCCCAACCTCACGGCCCGGCTCCGGGTCGAGCCCCGATCGGCCCTCGTGGTGGCTCGCGGGGGCTGGAGCGCCGCTCTTCTCACGGCTCCTTTCGGCCGCACGCTGCCGGCCGTCCTCGAGGCGTACGGGAAAGTCGACATCCAGGAGACCGTTCCCCGACCGCGCTGGGATCGCCGACCCGTCGATCGGCGGCCCCTGCCCCCGCGGCCGGGTCTGTTGGAGGACGGGCTGGCTCCAGGGGAGGACGAGCCGTTTCCACCGGAGTTTGCCGCGGCCGTCGAGGCCTACCGGGCCGGACGCTACCGGGAGGCCTTGAAGGGCTTCGACGCTCTCGAGGCTCGAGGCGACGGATGGCTGCTGCCCCCGGAGGCTCGGCTCGACCGGGCGCTGTGCCTGGCCGGGATGGGCAAGAGGCCCGAGGCTCGGCGGATCCTGCTGCGCACCGGTGACAGCCGCTTCGAAGACGCGATCGACGAGACACTCGAGCGGGTGGCCCCGCCCGGACAGTAGCGCGTTCGCTTTCGGGGGCCCGGTCGGATAGATTCGGTTCGGACAGACACAGGAGGTTGGAGAATGGCGGAGACGGCCCGCGCGATCATCGAGACGAGCAAAGGGGAGATCGAGATCGAGTTCCTCGCCGACAAGGCGCCCGGTCACGTGAAGAACTTCCAGGATCTTGCGAAGAAGGGCTTTTACGACGGGACGACTTTTCATCGTTGCATACCGGGCTTCATGATCCAGGGCGGCTGCCCCAACACCAAAGAAGGTGGAGGCTCCCAGGGGCCGCCCGGGACCGGCGGCCCCGGCCACAACATCGACGCCGAGTTCAACGACACGTCCCACAAGAGGGGCGTGGTGTCCATGGCACGCTCGGGGGATCCCAACAGCGCCGGCTCGCAGTTCTTCATCGTCGTGTCCGACTCGACGTTCCTGGACAATCAGTACACCGCCTTCGGCCGTGTGGCGCGGGGGATGGAGGTGGCCGACGCCATCGTCAAGGAGCCCCGCGACGGCTCGGACAATCCCAAGGAGCGGGTCGAGATGAAGGTGAAGGTGAAGGTGGTCGACTCCCAGGGATGAGTGAGCCGACCGAGACCGAGGTCAAGTTTCGGGTCGCCAGCCCGCAGGTGGCCCGGGAGGCGGTTTCTCGGACTGGGGCCACTCTCGTTCGCGAGCGTCACTTCGAGGACAACGTCCTCTTCGACGATTCCGCCGGTTCCCTGCGCGCCGCTGGCGGCGTTCTCCGGCTCCGGGTCACTCCTCACGGCAGCGTCTTCACCTTCAAGGGTCCGCGCGACATGGAGGGCGGCATCAAGACCCGGGAGGAGCGGGAGACCCGGGTGCAGGATCCGGAGGTGGTCCACGCCATCCTCGACCGGATCGGGTATCGACCGATCTTCCGATACCAGAAGTACCGCGAGACCTGGGCGCACCGGGGCCAGGAGATCGTGATCGACGAAACGCCGATCGGAACGTGGATGGAGATCGAAGGCGACCCCGACGGAATTCGGGCGGTGACCGCCGACCTCGGTCACAGGCCCTCGGACTATCTGGCCGATTCGTACGTGGATCTCTTCTTCTCCCTGGGTGGCGAGGGGGACATGACCTTCGACCCATGAAGGCCATGATTCTCGCCGCCGGGATGGGGCTGCGGATGCGGCCTCTGACCCTGGTGCGGGCCAAGCCGGTGCTTCCGGTTCTGAATCGCCCGCTTCTTCACTGGACGCTGGAGCGGCTGGCGCGTCACGGCGTCACCGACGTCGTGGTGAACCTCCATCATCTGCCCGAGACCGTGACCGCGGTGCTGGGCGACGGGCAGGCCTTCGGCCTGACGATTCACTACTCCCCGGAGCGCCGAATCCTCGGGACCGGGGGCGGTCCTCGGGCCATTCGGGGTTTCTTCGGCACGGAGCCGTTCCTTCTCGTGAACGGCGACGTGCTGTTCGACTTTGACCTGCGGCGCCTCGTCGCGCGCCATCGCTCCAGCGGCGCCCGCGCGACCCTCGCTCTCCTGCCCAACCCGGACCCCCGGGTCTACGGGCCCGTGGTGACCGATCGGAGTGGCGCCGTGCTTTCTCTCGCCGAGCGGCCGAGGCGCACTCGGGGCACGGTCTCACTCTTCACGGGCGTTCACGTGATGGACCCGGTCCTGCTCGACCTCCTGCCCGAAGGGGCTTCGGACACGGTGCTCGATCTGTACGCCCCCCTGGTGGCAGAGGGCGGGCACGTGGCCGGCGTGCGGGTCAAGGGTGCGTGGTACGATTTCGGCCGCCCCACGCCGTACCGCGACACTCAGCTTCGGTTGCTGCCGGGGCGCGGGCGTGACCGCGCCCTCGTTCACCCCGCCGCCCAGGTGAGCTCGCCGGCTCGGCTCAGACGATCGGTCGTGGGAGCGGGGGCTCGGATCGGCGCGGGCGCCCGGGTCGAGCGGTCGATCCTGTGGGACGGCGCGATCGTGGAAGAAGGGGCGCAGGTGCGGGAAGCGGTCGTGGTGTCCGGGGGCGTGGTCGGCCGGAACGAGCGGGCCGAGGGCGTCGCG
>CAXMOH010000494.1:0-4994 GCA_964194855.1 uncultured Hyphomicrobium sp. | reverse complement strand
CGGGGGCTTGGCGCGCTCTACGTCGACAACGCCCGTTCCGATGAGCCCTTCAGCCAGGACGTGCTTCGCGCCGCCGAGGCCCTGGCCCGCCACGCGGCGCTGGCCATCGAGAACGCGCAGCTCTTCGAGCGCGAGCAGGGGACCATCGAGGAGCTCCAGCGGGCCCAGGCCCAGCTCCTCCAGTCCGAGAAGCTGGCCACCATCGGCCAGATGGCAGCAGGGATCGCCCACGAGCTGAACACCCCTCTCACCTACATCATGGGGAACCTGGAGCTGCTGGGTGTGCAGGACATCACGGCCGCCCAGCGCGAGATGCTCACCGCCATCACCCGCGGGGCAGATCGTATCCGCACCCTCGCCCAGCGACTGCTGGCCTTCAGCCGTCCCGGGCACGAGGAGATGGTGCCCCTGGCGCCCAACGACATCATCGAGCGCAGCCTCGAGCTGTGTCAGTACCAGATCGCCAGCGGCCACGTGAAGCTGGTGAAGCAGCTCGCCCCGGATCTGCCCCACGTGCGGGGTGTGTCGAACCAGCTCGAGATGGCGCTCATCAACCTGGTCATCAACGCCGTGCACTCGATGGCCGAGAACGGTGGCACGCTCACGGTCACCTCGGCTCGCCGGGCGACCGAGGTGGCGATCACCGTCTCCGACGAGGGCGCGGGGATCCCCGAGGCCGTCCGTGGCCGCTTGTTCGAGCCGTTCGTCACCACGAAGCCCGAGGGCCAGGGCACCGGCCTCGGGCTGTCCACCGTTTTGATGGTCCTCGAGCGGCACCAGGGCCAGATCGACTTCACGACCGAGGAAGGTCGCGGGACGGTGTTCGTCGTCCGATTGCCCGGGGTGGCGGAGAGCTAGCGGGGTTCCGTGACCACCAGCACGCCCCGCTCGACGTCGGCCTGGGCGCCCGCCTCCAGACAGCAGTAGAAGGGGAACCGCCCGGCCCGCTCCGGGGTGAAGTCGAAGCCCGTCGAGCGGCCTGGCAGGATGCGCTTCTCGATCCGAAAAGCATCGACGGCGAAGCAGTGCTCGCGGTCGGTGGAAGAGAGCACGACGCTCACAGCCTCTCCCTTTCGAATGACGACCTCGGGGGGTTCGAAGCCGCTGCCCGAGGCTCGAATCGAGACCTCGGGACCGGGCCGGGCCGCGGCCCCGGCCGCCGCCAGGAAGACGACGGCGGCCAGCGCCCGCTTTCCGGCCCTTCTCACAGGGTCAGCTCCGAGGACCGCGGCCTCGATCGCGGCCGCCACCCCTGTCGCCCCCGCGGCCACGACCGCGGTCCCCGCCACGTCCACGATCGCCGCCATGCTCCCGGCGACCCGGGTTTCCGCCGGAGCCGCCGCCGGAGTCCGATCCCCCAGCCGCCACGGCAGCGCCCTCGGCCTGTTCGATCAGGGCCTTGCGCGAGAGCCGGATCTTGCCCGAGGGGTCGATGTTGACGACCTTCACGAGCACCTCGTCGCCTTCCGACACCTCGCTTCGCACGTCCTGCACGTGGTGGTGGGCCATCTCGGAGACGTGGAGAAGACCGTCCGTGCCGGGGAGGATCTCCACGAAGGCCCCGAAGTCGACCACCCTCACGACCTTCCCCAGGTAGCTCTGGTTGAGCTCCGGGGTGGCGGTCAGCTCTTCGATGATGGCGATGGCCTTGCGAGCAGCCGCCTCGTCCACGGATGCGATGGCGACGCGGCCGTCGTCCTCGACGTCGATCTTGCAGCCCGTCCGCTCGACGATCGAGCGGATCATCTTGCCGCCAGGGCCGATGATGTCCCGGATCTTGTCCACCGGCACCCGGACGGTGAGGATCCGGGGTGCGTAGGAGCTGATCTCTTCCCGCGGCGCGGCCAACGCCTCCTGCATGCAGTCCAGGATGTGCATCCGCCCGTTGCGGGCCTGCTCCAGCGCCTGCGCGAGGATCTCGGAGGTCACGCCTTCGATCTTGATGTCCATCTGGAGGGCGGTGATTCCGTCGCGGGTCCCCGCGACCTTGAAGTCCATGTCTCCGTAGTGGTCCTCCTCCCCAGCGATGTCGCTGAGGACCTTCCAGGCGCCATCCTCCATCACGAGCCCCATGGCCACGCCGGCCACCGGGTTCTTGATGGGCACACCGGCGTCCATCAGGGCGAGACTGGCCCCGCAGACACTGGCCATCGAGGATGAGCCGTTCGACTCCAGGATGTCGGACACGATGCGGACGGTGTAGGGGAACGTCTCCTCGTCCGGAAGCATCCCCTTGACCGAACGCTCGGCCAGCACGCCGTGGCCGATCTCACGGCGCCCCGGGCCTCGGAGAAACTTCACCTCTCCCACCGAGAAGGGCGGGAAGTTGTAGTGGAGCATGAAGCGCTTCCGGTACTCTTCCTCCTGCACGGTGTCGATGATCTGGGAGTCCTGGTTGGTCCCGAGGGTGGCGGTGACCAGGGCCTGGGTCTCGCCCCGGGTGAACAGCGCCGAGCCGTGCGTCCGCGGAAGGACGCCCACCTGGCAGCTGATGGCTCGAATCTCGTCGAAGCTTCGCCCGTCGAGGCGCTTTCCGGTCTCGAAGATCTCACGGCGCAGGATCTTCTCGCGCAGCCGATCGTAGACCGACGCCACCGCCCCGCGCTTGCCGTCGGCGTCCTCGGGAAGGCTGGCCAGATACTCGTCCCGCACCTGCTTCATGCGTGCGTAGGACTCGAGCTTGCCCTTGATGCGCATGGCCTCGCCCAGCGGCCCCGCCAGGGCGCCCTCGATCTCGGCGGCGATCGCCGAGTCCGATTCCTTCTTCGTGAAAGGCCGCTTGGGCTTGCCGACCCGCTCGCGGAGCGCCTTCTGCTGCTCCACGATCTGCCGGATGGCCTTGTGCCCCTCGGCCAGCGCCTCCACCATCAGCGCCTCGGAGACCTCGCCCGCCGCCGCCTCGACCATGACGATGGCCTCCTCGGTGCCGGCGACCAGCAGGTTGAGCTGGCTCTTGGTCTTGAGGTCGGCCGAGGTGGGGTTGATCACGCAAGCCCCGTCCCAGTAGCCGACCCGCACCGCCCCGATGGCGTGCACGAAGGGAATGTCGGAGATCAGCAGCGCCGTCGAGGCCCCGATGATCGCCAGCGTGTCCGAGTCGTTCTCCATGTCCACCGAGAGAACCAGGCCGATCACCTGCGTCTCGCAGGCGTACCCCTTGGGGAACAGCGGCCGCAGCGGCCGGTCGATCATCCGAGCGGTCAGCGTCTCCTTCTCGGTGGGACGACCCTCCCGCTTGAAGAACCCTCCGGGGATCTTGCCGGCGGCGTAGTTCGCCTCCCGGTAGTCCACCGTCAGGGGCAGGAAGTCAAAGCCGGGTCGCGGCTCGCGCTGCCCGCAGGCCGTGGCCAGCACCACGGTGTCACCCAGTCGCACGACGACGGCACCATCCGCCTGCTTGGCCATGAGCCCCGTCTCGATGGACAGGGTATGCCGGCCGAGCGGCAATTCGACTCTTTCCATTGTTTCTCCGTTACTGCCGGGCGCCGCCAGGCGGCGCGCCGGGAACTGGAGGAGCGGGCACTATGGGGGGCAAGAAGGAACGAAACGGTTGCCGCCCCGGGGCCCTCGCGGGGTCGACGTCTACTTGCGGATGCCCAGCCTCTGGATCAGGCCCCGGTACCGCTTGAGGTCCTTGTCCTTCAGGTAGTCCAGAAGGCGGCGACGCTGGCCAACGATCTGCAAAAGGCCGCGACGCGAGTGGTGATCCTTCGGGTGGCTCTGGAAATGCTCGGTCAGGTAGTTGATCCGCTCGCTGAGGAGGGCCACCTGGACATCCGGCGATCCAGTATCCGTATCGTGGGTCCGATATCCCGAAATCACCGACGCCTTCTGGGTCTTGCTGAAGCTCACCGACTGACCTCCTCTAGTCTCCTCTATCTCTTTTTCAATCAAGGGGAAACATTACCATACGGCTCGTCCCCGTGTAAACTGTCGGCCGGTTTGCCTTGACTCCCCTCGCCCTTTTTTCCTGGTTGGTCTTCGCCGCCCTGGCCGTCGTTCTCCCGGGGCTCGCGCTCCAGCGCCTCGCCCGGACCCCGGTGGACCCGGCGCTGGCTCTGCCTCTGGGGACCGCGTTCAGCGCCGCGGCCTGCTGGGCAAGCCTCGCCCTGGGCCAGCCCTGGATCTTTCCCATCCTCGTCGGCCTGATGGCGCTCGGTGTCCTCCCCGCCCGACGCTGGGAGTGGGCCGCGGGCCCGTCTCTCCGGGGCGCATTGCCCCCTCTCGCCGCCCTCGTGGCCCTCCTGGCCCTCACGAGCTACGGCTGGAATCGCGTCGGCCCGTCCGGGGATTTCCTCCTGGACCCGCTCGTCACGTTCGACTCCACCTTCCACGTGGGCGTCACCCACGAGCTTGCCACCGGGTACCCGCCCCAGGTCCCCGGCGTCTCGGGCTTCCCCCTGGGCTACCACCTGGGCACGGACCTGGTGCGGGCGGCGGCTCTCCTGTGGGCCGGAACGGACCCATGGGACTCCCTGACCCGGCTCGACGTCACTCTCTGGGCGCTCGCCCTCATGCTCGTCATGAGGGCCCTGCTGGCCCGCCTCGGCGCTCCGCCGGCCGCGGTGGCCCTCGCTCCGTGGACGCTGCTCTTGACCGACTTCTCCTTCGTCTTCGCCACGAACCCCCAGGCCCACTGGTGGACCGATCTCCTCCGCGGCAACGTCTTGCTCTCTCTCGTGTATGCCAATCCCGTGATTCCGGCTCTCGCCCTGGCGTTGGGGGCTCTCGTCGCTCTCGGGCGATACGAAGACGACCGACGCGCCGGGCATGTCGTCGTGGCTGCGCTCATGGCCGCCGCCGTCCCGTTCTTCAAGGTCTTCCTTGGGGCCCATCTGCTCCTCGGGCTGGGGGTCGCTTGCCTGCTCGCCCGTCCGGCGCCACGACGCGCGCTCCTTGTCATGGCCGTTCCCTGCGCTCTCGCCACCGCCAGCCTGGTCCTCGGCACGGGCGGGGAGAGCGTAGAGGTGGCCCTCGCCCCGCTGGACCTGGCC
>CAXMOH010000493.1:0-4658 GCA_964194855.1 uncultured Hyphomicrobium sp. | reverse complement strand
CGTCAACGCCGTCCTGGGTCCACGCTCCGGGTGCGGCGGCCACAGTGAGAGCAGCGACCGCCAACGCCAGGGCTGCATGTCTCATGGTTGATTCTCCCTCACCCGCGCGTGCACAGCGTGTACTGTTCTTCAAAGGGGCGGGTGTGTCCAGCGTCTCTCAACGGACCTTGGCGAGGAAGGCCCGCGTACGGTCGTGCCGGGGAGCCCCGAGCACGTCCGCGGTGGGGCCCTCCTCGACGATGACGCCCTGATCCATGAAGGCGATGCGATCGGCAGCCTCCCGGGCAAAGCCCAGCTCATGGGTGACGACCAGCATGGTCATGCCGTCCGCCGCCAGCCGTTTCATCACCCCCAGAACGTCGCCGACGAGCTCCGGGTCCAGCGAAGAGGTCGGCTCGTCGAAGAGCATGAGCTTGGGGCGCATGGCCAGGGCGCGAGCAATGGCGATGCGCTGCTGCTGGCCCCCGGAGAGCTGCGCTGGATAGGCGCCGGCTTTCTCGGACAGATCCACCACCTCGAGAAGCTGGAGAGCGCGGGCGCGGGCCTCGGCAGGAGGCTCGCGGTGGATCAGGACCGGCGCCTCCATGATGTTCTGGAGCGCCGTCAAGTGCGCGAACAGGTTGAAGCGCTGAAACACCATGCCGATGCTGCGGCGCTGGATCGCCAGCTCGGTGGGGCTCAGCTCGTAGAGAACGTCTCCGCGCTCCCGGTATCCGATGAGCTCGCCGTCGACCAGGATGCGGCCGGCCGTCAGCTTCTCCAGGTGGTTGATGCAACGCAGAAACGTCGACTTTCCGCTGCCCGACGGGCCCAGGAGGCAGGTGACCTGCCCCGGCGCGACGCTGATGTCGGTGCCCTGCAACACCTCGTGGGGACCGAACGACTTGCGCACTCCGATGGCCTGGATCCTGGGCGGCGGCGGGGCGCTCACCGGCCTTCTCCCATGGCGGGCCTCGCGGCCCGACCCCCGGGCGGCTGGGCGGGGAGGGTTCGGTCTTCCACGCTCCGGGACAAGCGCCGCTCGATCCAGTACTGGATGAAGGAGGCGAAGGTGGTGAGGAGGAGGTACCAGAGGCTCGCCACGATCAGGAGCTCGATGATGAGGAAGTTGCGGGCGTAGATGTTCTGCGCTCGGGTCAGGAGGTCCTGCGCGGCGACGACAGAGACGAGAGAGGTGGTCTTCAGCATGGAGATGGTCTGGTTGCCGATGGGCGGGATCGTGAAGCGCAGGGCCTGGGGGAGGATGATGCGGCGCAACGCCTGCATGGGCGTGAAGCCGAGAGCGAGGGCGGCTTCCGACTGCCCCTTGTCGACGGACAGGAGGCCCGCACGGATGATCTCGGCCAGGTAGGCGGCTTCGTTGAGACTCAGCGCCAGAACGGCCGCGGTGAACGGCGAGACCAGTGCGTTCATCTCCAGCTCGAAGGACCCGATCGTGACTCTCGGTATGAACAGCTGGATGTTGAACCAGAAGATGATCTGCACGAGGAGGGGCGTGCCGCGGAAGAACCAGATGTAGGCGCCGGACAGCTTCGTCAGCACAGGGTTGCGTGAGCGGCGAAGGACTTCGAGGGTCAGCCCGCCGATCAGGCCAAGCGCCATGGAGAGAAAGGTGAAGAGGAGGGTCAGGCGAACCCCGGCGAGGATGGTGGGGTCCAGGAGGTATCCGGGGATCTCCTTCCAGCGCACGCCGTCCCCGGTGACGACGACGTAGACAAAGGCGGCGACGAGAGTGACGACGACACCGGCCGTGATCCATCTCCCTCGCTGCGGCGCCGGGACGACCTTCTGGGCGTGAGGGGTGAGGGCTCGGCCGTCGTTCGCCTCGTGCGCGCTCATGAGCCCTCCCGTTCGCCGGACAGGGCGGCCGTTTCGAGCAGCTGCGCCGCCAGCGACACCGCACCGCCGACCGGAGGCTCGGTCAGGATCGAGAGGCGGTGAGCCGGCAGGCGGCGGCCGAGCTCCTGGCGAAAGAGGTCCTGAAGCGCGGGCTGCCCGACCATCACCCCGCCGCTCGCCACCACGTCACGGGCAGCCGCGCCCCGGGCCACCAGGCGCTCGACCAGCAGGACGAGGGGTCGAGCCGCGTCGTGGATGACCCGCAGCGCCAGCTCGGAGCCGTCGTCGGCCGCGGCGAACACCGCCCTGGCGTGCCGCCCCAGGGCGGCGGCGTCCTTGTGACGTGTAAGCTCCCGGCAGGCCTCCGGGAAGCTGGGCGCCCCGATGGACCGGCGCAGCCTGTCGTAGAGGGCGTCGGTCTCGTCGCCGACATCGATCCCGTTGCGTACCGCCCGAGCGGCCTCCCGCACCAGCCCGGGAGCGCTCCCTTCGTCACCCAGTATCCAGCCCCATCCGCCCGCCACCAGCATGGCCCCGTCGGCCGTGCGCGCCACGGCGATCGAGCCCGTGCCCGCGACCACCCCAATCCCCTGGCGCAGACCGACGGCGGGCGCCAGAAGCTCGGCGTCGTTGACGACCCGAATACGGGCCGAGGTCAATGGGGTGAGGGCGCTCTCGAAGGCGACGCACTCCTCGGATGTGTCGCAGCCATGGGCGCCCACCCCGATGGCCGCCGGAGGACCCGCCGCCTCGGTCACGAGGGCAACCAGCGCGCCGGCGTCGCTGGGGTTGTCACGCTGGCGCCAGTCGGTGGTCGGGACGACTCGATCGACGAGAACCGTGCCCTCGCGGCTGATGCGGAGATGCGTCTTGGTCCCGCCGATATCGACGCCGGCCACCAGGCCCGGATGCATGAAACGACTCCCTTCGACCTTCCAGAAACCCTGGTCTCTCCCGCAGGCGCGTCCATCCAGCCGGGCCGTCCGCGGGTCCGGGAAGGGCGTATGATCCTGGACGCACCGCCATGGAGGAACGATGGATCCCAACGGGTCGAGTGTCACCGGTAAAGTGCAGCAAGAAGAGCTGAAAAACAAGTGCGCTCGAGCGGCCAGCCTGGCGGAAGAGTGGATGCTCGAGCACCTCGTTCAAGAGAGTCCTCAGACTCGGGATGTGCCCGATCCAGTTCTTTACTACAAATGGCCACTGACCCTGGCGTCCCGAGGACGAATTGAAGAGGCGAAGCAGCTCCTGTTGTGGATCAGAGACAAGTGCCTGGCCGAGAACGGGGATCTAGTCTCCAACAGGTCCGGGTTCCATCTGGAGTTTCACAGCTACGCCAACCTCTGGCTCGTATTGGGAGCGATCGAGCTGGATGAAGCAGAGTTGGCCAAACAGCTGTTGGCGTTGCTTCGTGAGAATCAGAACGACACCACGGGTGGGGTGAACGCTGCACCGGTTGAAGAGGGCCTGGCGACAGAAGATCCCTTGTCCACCAGCTTCATGGGCTGGGCAGCCTGTGAAATGGGGGACAAAGACTCAGCGGATTCATGCCTGAAGTATCTCGTCTCGCTGGTTGAAGCCCAAACGAAGCGAGACGTGTTCTTTCTCCGGACACGAAAGGACGGGTCGTTGATATCGGATATCGGGCCGGGACAGGATCCGAAGACCCATATGTTGAGAATCGGGCACGAAGATGAGTGCTACTACTTCCTGGGAGCCATGTGCTTCTTCCTGGCGCGGTACCGGGTGGCGTTCGGCGCCACGACCGCCGCATCGAGGCTTGCTGATCGAGTCAAGGAGATCATCAGCCGTGTCGGGAAGGACGCATTGGGCACCATCTGGGCCGCCAAGGTAGGGCCCGGCTGCGTGGCGCTGTATTCGGCAAGTGGTGACGTGGGCTACCTGGAGTGGGCGAGGCCCGTCATCAATGCGGTATTGGAAGGGCAAACAGAAGAAGGATACTGGCTGAAGGACGGAAAGCCATGGATCACGGTGTCCGCGGAGCAGTGCTATTGGCTGACGTTCATGAGTGAGTCCTTGTAGCCTCCTGGCGCTGGCACTCCTTCCGGGTCGTCACACGGGGAGGAGAGCGTCCTATAGTATTGCGGCATGCTGGTTCGACTCGCCGTCTCGATGATCGTGCTCGCCGTCGTTTGCGTCGCCCGCGGCGGGTCACCTGCCGCCGCCGCGGACGGCGCCAGCCCTGCCTCCGCGCCCAGGACGACCCTGCGGATCCTTGCGTACAACATCCACCACGGCGCCGGCAACGACAAAAAGCTCGATCTGGAGCGGATCGCCCGCCTCATCCACTCCCTCGATCCTGACCTCGTGGCACTGCAGGAGGTCGACTACCGCACGAAGCGCACCGAACGGGTCGACCAGGCGGCGGAGCTTGGGCGCAGGACAGGGTTGGCCTGGGCGTTCGGCCCCTTCATGGACTACGAGGGTGGGGAGTACGGCATGGCGGTGCTGTCCGCCCTGCCGTTCGCCGACTCCACCAATCACCGGCTTCCCGAGGGCCCGGAACCCCGCTCGTCCCTTACGATCCGCGTTCGGCTTCCCGGTGACGCTGGCGATCTGGTCTTCGCCGGGATCCACTTCTATCGGACTGCCGAGGAGCGCATGGCACAGGCGCGGCGCCTGCTCGAGGTGCTCGAGCCCGAGAAGGGCCCCGTGATCCTCGCCGGAGACTTCAACTCCACGCCGGACTCGGAGGTCATGGGCTTCATTGGCGAAACGTTCGTGATCCCCGACAAGGGGGACGATCACTTCACCTTTCGCTCCGACCGGCCCGATCGGGAGATCGATTTCATCGTCGC
>CAXMOH010000492.1:0-8416 GCA_964194855.1 uncultured Hyphomicrobium sp. | reverse complement strand
GTGCTCGCCATGGTGCTCGGGGATCGCTCGGAGCTCGACGAGCACACGGCGGAGGCCTTCAAGGCCTCGGGCACGTATCACGTGCTCGCGCTCTCGGGTGCGCAGGTGGCGCTCGTCGCCGCCCTGATCGTCGGGGGGCTGCGCTGGCTGCGGGTCGGGCCCGGAGCCGAGGCCGTGGTGACCAGCGGGGCGGTCTGGTTCTACGCGATGCTCGTGGGCGGCGACGTTCCGATTGTCCGAGCCGCGCTCATGGCCTCGGCGGTCCTGGCCGGGCGAGCCTTCGACCTGGCGGGAGACGCCGCCAATCTCCTCGGCCTTGCAGCGTTCGTGCTTCTGGTGGCGCACCCCGGATACGCCTGGGACGTGGGCTTTCAGCTCTCCTTCGCAGCCACGTTGGGCATACTCGTCCTGGCCGGCCCCCTCGGCCTCGGGGTCCGTCGGTTGCCGCTCAGGGTCGAGCTCGCCGTGGTTGCGTCGGTGGCCGCGCAGGTCGTCCTCTCACCGCTCCTGGCCGGGCACTTCCACCGCCTGGCTCCGGCGGCCCTCCTTTTGAACCTGGCCGCCGTACCGCTGTCCGCGGCGGTGCTCCTTTCGGGTCTGGCGACGCTGGCACTCACGCCGTGGGCGTTCGCGACGTCGCTGGCCGCCGACGTGGCGTGGATCGCCGCCCATGCCCTGCGGCGCTCGGGCGATCTGGGGCCGCTGGCCCCGTGGCTCGATGTGCGGGTGGCGGCGCCGACGCTCCTGACTCTCGGGGTCCACGGCGCAGGCCTGGTGCTCCTGGTGCGGGGCTGGCGGGCACGAGGGCTGGCGCTGCTGGCCGTAAGCCACCTCGGTCTCCTCGCCGGGCCGCCGCCTCTGGTCGGGGATGGACGGCTTCACCTGAGCGTGCTCGACGTCGGGCAGGGAGACTGCCTCCTTCTGCGCTCGCCTTCGGGCCGCGTGCTGCTGGTGGACACCGGGGGATCGTGGAATCCTCGCTACGACGTGGGCGAGCGACGGGTGGCTCCGGTGCTCTGGCGTACGGGCATCCGGCGGCTGGACGTGCTGGTCCTCACCCACGCCCACGCCGACCACGTGGGCGGCGCCTCGTTTCTTCTGAGCGCCTTCGCCATCGACGAGGTGTGGGAGGGCCCCGCGGTCCCGCAGAGCCCGTCGTGGCGGCGACTCGACGGCGTCCTGCGGCGGGCGCGGGTCGCGCGACGGGCGGTCTTTCGGGGTGTGCGTGCGGAGTGGGACGGGGTCACCCTGGAGCTTCTCGGCCCGGCGGCGCCGGGACTCCCGCCGCGACGGGTCCGGAACGAGGACTCGGTGGTGATGTCGGCCCGCCTCGGGGGGGTGTCGTTCCTGCTCACCGGAGACGTTCAGGGGGATGCCGAGGACGCTCTCTTGTCCGCTCGAGCCCTCGTCGTGAAGGTGCCGCACCACGGCAGCCGGACGAGCAGTGGCCCTCGGCTGGTGGCCTCGAGCCGTCCCCGGGTGGCGATCGCGTCCCTCGGGGCCCGCAACCCCTTCGGGTATCCCCACCCGGAAGTGGTGAGCCGCTACGAGGGTGCCGGGGCCATGGTGCTGAGGACCGACCGCGACGGCACGGTGGAGGTCGCGACGGACGGCCAGCGCCTCTGGGTCCGGACGTCCGGGGAAGCGCTGGAGCGGCGTATTCGCTGATCCAGAGGCCATTTGTGCTAACATCTCGCGGCTAAGGAGTTTGGGGTGAGGCTCCCCTCGCCGGGGGCGCCACGAGGTCGGCCTGCGACTGGATGAGCGAGAGCGAAAAATCTTTCACCGTCAGGGATCGGAGGCACTTCACGCCCGACGGTCAGGTGCGTGAGGAGACGGAAGCGGAGATCTCGCCGGCGTCCAGCGAGCCCCAGCCGGCCCCCGCGACTCCCGTCGAAGACCCGCCTGCCCGCGACGGAGCCCGTGAGCCCGGTGCGCCAGCCTCGCCCGTAGCATCGCCACCGGATCAGGGTTCGGCGTCGCCGGACGGGTTTCAGGCGGGACCGGCGGACTTCAGCCAGTTCCTGCTTTCTCTCGGCGTCCAGGCCAGCGCTCTCTTGACCGGCGAGGGTCTGCCCGATGATGCCGACCCTGGAGCGGTGCTCGACGGCGCACGGTCCCTCATCTCCATCCTGGAGATGCTGCGCGACAAGACCGAGGGACGTCGAACGGCGCAGGAAGAGAAGATCCTCGAAGGGCTCCTCTTCGAGCTGCGCATGGCCTACGTCGAGAAAACCCGGGCAGGCGGTAAGTGAGCCTGTCTTCGGTTGGGCTGTGTGCCCTTCTCCTGGCCCTCCAGGCCAACGCACAGGGTCCCGCGGCGTCACCGGCCGATCAGGAGGAGCCGGTCCCGGTTCCCGTGGCGGCGCCTACACCGAAACCGGTGCCCACGCCGCCTCCACTCCACCTGCCTCCGGACACCTCGCTCGATGAGCTGTGGAGCCAGTACGTCCGCAGTGAAACAGCCGGCAAGCCGGGGGAGGCCGGCCAGCGTCTTCATGAGATCCGCCGCCTTCGTGTCCAGAGGAACATCGAGAACCTCAAGACCATCGGACTCGGCCTCGTCGCCCGAGGAGTGGCACGCCTCGATGCCGACGAGCGCGACCAGGCCGAGGCGTCCTTCGGCCGTGCGATCCAGTTGGCACCCGGTCTGCCCGACGGGCACTACGGGCTCGCCGTCACGCAGCTGAAGAACGGCCTGTTCGGCGTGACGCCGAGCGTGAGAACGATGCTGAACGGCCTCCTGGCTTTTCTCCCCACGGCCCGTGGCCAGCTCCGCTCGACGGAGCTCCTCGTGGTGTCGGGCCTGCTGACGGCCTTCCTGGTGATATGGGCGCTGGCCGGGGCGCTGATGGTCCAGCACGGGGCGCTTCTGCGTCACGACCTCGAGGAGTGGCTGGGCCCGAACCAGAGCCGTGCCGCCTCGCTGGCCTTGTTCTTGCTCCTCTTGTTGTTTCCCCTGGCGGCCTTCCAGGGCTGGGGGTGGCTGCCGCTGTGGTGGCTCGCCGTCCTCTTCTCCTACTTCAACCGTACGGAGAAAGCGGTGGCTGTTCTCGCCTTCCTGGCCCTGATCGCGTCGGGACCGGCGCTCGAGGCGCTCTCGGCGCGTGTGGAGATGGCTCGAAACCCGCTCTACCGGGCGGCCATCGCCGCAGTGGAGGGCAAGCCCGCCGCGATCGATGCGAGGCTCCTGGAGAGCGCGGCGCGAAGCGATCCGGGAGACCGGGACATGCTGTATCTCCTTGCCTCCGCCTGGCGCCGATCGGGTCGCGTGCAGGAGGCCGCCGATCTGTACGGACGGCTCCTGGGGCAGGACCCGAGCGACGCGTTCGCTCGAAACAACCTTGCAAACCTCGAGTTCGCCCGAGGGCAGCATGAGACTGCCCTGATCCGCTACCGCCAGGGGTCTCGGGCCGGAGGGGCGAACGAGATCGCATCGATCTCGTTCTACAACCTCTCGATCGCTCACTTGCAGAAGTTCGAGTACCAGGCCTACAACGAGGCGAAGTCGAGCGCGGACCGGCTGGCCCCGGGCGGGGTGAGCAGCTACGACCGCTGGAAGTACGACTCGGGCGACTACGCGGTGGCGGATCTGACCCTGTCGCGGGACGACGTGTGGCGCAAGTTCGCGGGAGTAGCCGAGGGAGTCGGGGTGCGCAACGTTGCCTCCGGAGAGGGCGGAGGATCCCTGGGCTTCGGCTTCGGCTCGCTCCTCAACCGCTTCACGGCGGCAGCCGGCGTCTTCGGGCTCGTCGCGTTCGTGGTCGGCTGGTTCCGTGGCAGCAAGGCGTTCACGCTCCACTGCTCCCGGTGCGGCACGGCGTTCTGCCGCCACTGCCACCTCGGCCAGGCCGTGGGCGACCTGTGCTCCCAGTGCTACCACCTGTTCATCGTGCGCGACGGGGTCTCGGGCCCGGTTCGCAATCGCAAGATGCTGGAGGTCCAGGGCAGGGAGGCGCGACGCGGACGCGTCTTCCGCGCGCTCTCGGTCGTTTCACCCGGGACCGGCCACGTGTACGCTCGCCAGACCCTCGTGGGCGCTGCCCTGGTCTTCACCTGGTATGCGGCCCTGGCAACGGCTTTCGCGTCGTGGCTCGTCCCGCTGACCGAGGTCTCGTCACGACTCAGGCCGCCGTGGGCGATCGCGCTGGTGGCGATCCTTCTGGTCGCGGTGTGGGTGCTGGCCAACCGCATCCAACCGGACTTCGAGACGGCGCTGCCCAAGAGGCGCAAGACGCGACGTCCGGGCCGGTCTGGAAGGTAGGGAGAGGAATGGCTCTCGAGGGGACGATCAAGGACTTCGGGCTCCCCGACATCTTCCAGCTGATCGGGCTGCAGCGGAAGACCGGCATCCTCACCCTGACCAACGAGAAGGACCAGGAGATCGTCACCGTCACGTTCGAGGGTGGCATGGTGGTGATGGCCGACTCTTCGCTTGGCCGGCTGGAGGATCGGCTGGGCAACGTCCTGGTCAAGCAGGGAAAGATCAGCCGCGTGCGCCTGGACGAGGCGCTGTCCGTCCAGAAGCAGACGCTGCAGAGGCTGGGGCACATCCTCGCCAGCGGGAGCGCCATCACCTCGAAGGATCTTCGCGACGCGCTGCAGGTCCAGGTCTCGCAGATCGTGTTCCGGGTCTTCCGCTGGCGCGACGGCAGCTACCAGTTCAGCCCCACCGACAGCGTCGACTACGATCGCGAGAACTTCAACCCCATGAGCGCGGACTTCATCCTCATGGAGGGGATCCGGATGGTCGACGAGTGGCCGATCATCGAGAAGAAGATTCCCTCGTTCGACATCGTCTTCCGGCCCGTGGTGGACCCGGCGCTGATCCAGGTGGGGGGAAGCGAGCCCGACGAGCAGGGCTCGGGCGAGATCCGCCGCGGGACGCCTGCCGCGTCGGGCCGCATTCGCCTGAGCCCCGAGGAGGATAGGGTCTTTCGCAAGGTCGACGGCGTCCGGACGGTTCAGGCCGTCATCGACGCCACAGGAGCGGCAGAGTTCGACGTGTGCCGCACTCTGTTCGATTTTCTGAACCGCAACCTGATCACCGCGGAGGGACGGGGCGCCACACCGGTCGCGGACGAGACGCGAGCGGCGCGACAGGCCTCCTCGGTGCCGGGCTACGCCGTCGCCAGCCTCGTGATCCTCCTGGCGATGGCCGGCCTTGCCGCGCAGCTCAGCTCACCGTTCGCGATCACCGGGTTTCGACCCGTCGTGGGCCGCGGCGTCGAGCTCCTGCGGGACAGCGTGACCTGGTCGCGGCTCGCGCGGCTCGACGAGGCGGTCCGAGCGTGGCAGCTGACGTACGGCGCCCCGCCGCAGACTCTCGAGGAGCTGGTGCAGGCCGGTCTCGTCGACCAGAGCTACCTCTGGGATCCGGCCCGCCGGCCCTACCACTACGAGGTCGGGTCCACGGGCTATCTCTTGAGCGCCGTGGATGACGCGGGCGAGTCCCGCGGCGGACTGATTCTGGACCGCCGCGCGGGTGGACGGTAGCGCTCCGCGCTGGGACGATGGAGCTGGTCCGACTCGACGGCATGGCCGCCAGGGGATGGCCCTTGCCATCTGTGGCCATCGGCAACTTCGATGGGGTGCACCGCGGGCACGCGGCGCTGGTGACGGCCGCGGTCCGGGCGCGCACGGCCGGGGGCTGCGTCGTCGCGCTGACCTTCGATCCCCACCCCGCTCGGCTCGTCGTCCCCGAGCGGGCCCCGGCGACGTTGACGACGCTGACTCAGAGGAAGGAGCTTCTCGAGGCACTGGGTGTCGAGAAGCTCGCCGTGCTCCCTTTCACCCACGAGCTGTCCGTCATGTCCGCCGAGGACTTTGCGAGACAGGCGCTCCTGGGTGCCCTCGAGGCCAGCAGCGTGATCGTCGGCGAGAATTTTCGGTTCGGCCGGGATCGTGAGGGCGACGTGAGGCGGCTGCGGACACTGGGTGCCGATCTCGGCTTCGACGTGGAGGTGGTGGAGCCGGTGCTCCACGAGGGTCGCCCCATCAGCAGCAGCCGGGTGCGCGAGGCGCTGGGGCGGGGAGCCGTCGAGGAGGCGCAGGAGCTCCTCGGGCATCCGTTCTTCGTCGACGGCGTGGTCGTGGAAGGCGAACGCCGGGGCCGGACCCTCGGCTTTCCCACCGCCAACCTCCAGAGCGAGAACGAGACCCTGCCCTCGTCGGGCGTCTACGCGGTGCGCTGCCGGGTGTCCACGGGTGAATGGGTGCCCGGCGTGGCCAACCTCGGCAACAGGCCCACCTTCGGGGGAACGGGCCCCTCGGTGGAGGCCCACCTGATCGGTTTTGACGCCGATCTCTACGGCAGCCGTCTCCGGCTCGAGTTCGAGGCGCGCTTGCGCGACGAGCAGAGGTTCTCGGGTCCCGAGGCGCTCGTGGAGCAGATTCGCAAGGACGTGGAGCACGCCCGGGAGCTCGTGGCGGATCCTCGGGCGAAGGGCGTATAGTCGGGAGACCGGGCCACGAAGGGAAGCGCGATGAGCGAGTTGGAGGTCGAGAGCAAGGAGATGGAGGGGGTGGTCTTGCTCTACCCCAAGGGCTTCGTCAACGCCCACACCGTGAAGCTGTTCGAAGCCGAGATCCAGAGAGCTCTCGATCAGAAGAAGTACCGCCTCGTCGTCAACTGCGCCGGGCTCACCTACATCGCCAGCGCCGGGCTGGGGGCCCTGATGGGCGTCATCGAGGAGGTCCGGCATCATGGGGGCGATATCCGGATGACCGATCTCAACGAAACCGTGCGCAACATCTTCGAGATCCTCGGCTTCCAACACCTCTATCGCATCTTCCCATCCGAGATGGAGGCAGTCCTCAGCTTCCGCGAAGGGGGGGAGGGCGGCGGTCCTGGCGTGTGACCGCCTCCCGTAGCCGCCCGCCGCTCGTCCTGAAGGTCCCCAGTCGGACCGAGTTCCTCGGGGTGGTGCGCGACGCCACCCGCTACATGGCCGAGGGGGCAGGCTTCGACCGCAGCACGGCCGAGCAGATTGCCCTGGCCGTGGACGAGGCCGCGACGAACGTCATCGAGCACGCCTACCGGGGCGCGACGGACCGGGTCGTGGAAGTGCGCTACGAGGATCGGGGCGAGAGCTTCGAGGTGGACGTGATCGACAACGGAGCCACCGTCGACCCGAAGGCGATGCCCCGGGTGGATCTCGACAAGTACGTGAGCGAGCGGCGGAAGGGTGGACTCGGCGTCCACCTGATGACCACGATCATGGACTCGGTGACCTTTCGCCGTTCGGCCCGGCGAAACGTGTGCTGCCTGGTCCGTCGGAAGCCGGGCGACTCCGGCAGCGCGGGCGAGAGGCGATGAGCACACCGGTCGTCTACCAGTATCAGCAGGCGCTCGACGAGTTCCGGCGGGAGGGCCGTGAGCCGCCGCTCCTCAAGCGCATGTCGGAGCTCATCTCTCTCCTCGACCTCACCGCGACCCTCAACTCCACCATGAGCGGCCGCGACATCCTCGACGCGGCCCTGCTCATCGTGATGGGCGAGCTGCAGGTGTCGCGGGGAGCGCTCTACGTGCGAGAGCCCGACGGACGGTTTCGACTGCGCTCGGCGCGTGGCCTGCCGCCCGGTGCGCCCGAGGGCATTCGACTCGATGAGATCCCGAAGCAGCCGTTCGAGCCCGGGGCACCGCAGGGCGCTCTCGTGGAGCTCGGTCTTTCTCTCGCCTGCCCGGTCCACAAGGCCGGGCGGGTGATCGCCGTCATCGGGCTGGGTGCGCGCCCCGAGGGCTCCACATTCGGCCGTGAGGAGAAGGGATTCCTCGAGAGCCTGGCGGCCTGCGCGGCGACGCCCATCGAGAACGGGCTCATGTACGACGAGCTGCACCGGGTCAACCGGTCGCTCTCGGTCAAGGTGTTCCAGCTTCACAACCTCTTTGACATCGGCCGCGAGCTCACGTCGAGCCTCGACGAAGAAGCGGTCAAGCGCCTGGTGATCACCACGGTCATGGGGCACTTCCTCGCGTCCCGGGGCGCTCTCTTCCTGACGAGCCCGAAAGGTCTCCGCCCCGCCCATGTCCGCGGGCTGCGACCGGGCGAGGCGCCTGTCGAGATCACCAGGGGGGCCTCGACCGCGGCGAAGGCACTGGGTGGCCCCAGTCGCGTGAGCGAGTTGGAGGCAGGACCACTCCGGGAGGCGCTGGCGGGCGCGCGCTTCGGCCTGGTGGTGCCGCTCACCGCGGGCGAGACCGTCTGCGGCCTGCTCGCGGTGGGGGAGCGCCTCTCCGGCAAGCCCTTCGGGGAAGAAGACTTCGACTACGCCGTGGCCCTGGCTCGCCAGACCCAGGCTGCCCTGGAGGGAGCGCGGCTGCACCAGGTGGCCCTGGAGAAGGAGCGGCAGGACCGTGAGCTCCAGATCGCCCAGGAGATCCAGCAGGGCCTGTTCCCGCGCTCGACACCCTCCC
>CAXMOH010000491.1:0-2795 GCA_964194855.1 uncultured Hyphomicrobium sp. | reverse complement strand
ACGATGTTCATGTAGCCCGTGCAGCGGCAGAGATTGCCGGAGATCCCCTTCCGTATCTCGAGCTCGCTCGGGTCGGAGTTCGTCTCGAGGAGCGCGCACGCCGTCATCAGCATGCCCGGCGTGCAGAAACCGCACTGGAGGCCGTGCTCCTGCCAGAACCCCTCCTGCACTGGGTGCAGCTGGCCGTCCGTTTCGAGCCCTTCCACGGTCTGGACGTCCTGCCCGTCTGCCTGGACGGCGAGAACCGTGCAGGATTTCACCGGCTTGCCGTCCAGCAGCACCGTGCAGGCGCCGCAGTGGGTCGTGTCGCAGCCAATGTGGGTTCCCGTCAGGCGGAACTCCTCCCGCAAGAGGTGCACCAGGAGATGGCGAGACTCGACCTCGGCCGTCCGCGCCTCGCCGTTTACGGTGACCGTGATGTCGTGCTTGGCCATGGCTACTTCCCTCCTGCCCGCTCGAGGGCCTTTCGGAGCGCTCGGACGGTGAGCACCCGCGCCATTTCCTTCTTGTACTCCACCGACCCGCGGCGATCCGCGCTCGGCGAGGTGGCCTCGGAGGCGAGCTCCCCGGCCTTCGCCAGCACGTCCGCCTTTGGCTTCTTGCCGACCAGGTGCTGTGCCGCCGCCTCTGCGTTGACCGGGGTGGTGGCCAGGTTCGTGAGAGCGATCCTTGCGCTCGATACGGTGCCGTCTGCCCGCAGCGCGACGACGCAGGCGGCGCCGGCGGTCGCGTAGTCGCCGACCTTGCGCTCGAGCTTGATGTAGGCTCCCCCGCTTCTCTCAGCGGGCTCGGGCACCCGAATCTCGGTCAGGATCTCGTCGTCCCCGAGCGCCGTCGTCAGCACCCCCTCGAAGAACTTCGCCACCGCAATCGTGCGTTCGCCCTTCGGCCCCCGAGCGACGACCTCGGCACCGAGCGCGATCATCGTGGCGGGGTGATCGTTGGCAGGGTCCCCGTGGGCAAGATTCCCGGCCACGGTGGCCAGGTTCCGCACGAGAGGATCGGCGACCACCTCGGCCGTGTCCTTGAGAATGGGGTAGCGCTTCGCGATCAGCTCCGAGGCTTCGAGCTCCGACTCCCTCACGAGCGCCCCGATCCTGAGGAAGCCTCCCTCTTCCTTGAGGTAGTCGAGGCCCGGAATGCGGCTGATGTCCACGACGTGCTCGGGGGCAGCGAAGCGCATCTTCAGCAGAGGTAGAAGGCTCTGCCCGCCGGAGAGCACCTTGGCTTCATCGCCATGCTCGCCCAGCAGCGCCAGCGCCTCGTCCAACGTGGCGGGCGCATGGTAGTCAAAGGCAGGAGGAATCATGGGGCGCTCCTTTTGCTCGGCCGTGAGCCGCGCATCTCAGCTCACGAGCACATAGATCACACCAGCCGCGACCAGGATCGCGACCCAGAACCACGGACTGCTCGCCCATCGGCGCAAGACGTTCCCGGCTACAGCTGTTCCCAACGAGACCGCGTCGAGGGCCTGGGTCGCGTCGGGATTGTTCGGCGCCGCCGGTGGCCCGGCAGCGCCTGCCTCGGGCCCGGAGCCGGCTGCCGCGGCTTCCTGTTCGAGCTCGGCGCGCGCCCGTTCGGTGAACTTCTTGAAGAGCTGATCCGAAACATCCTGGATCAGGCCACGGCCGAACTGCGCGAGGATGCCGGTGACGACGACGTCGCTCACGATGGACACCTCGGTCCCACCGTCGCGAGCGACGAGACGGCTGGTCATCGTCATGTCCGCGCCGCCGCGGCCTTTGACATCCTGGGCCGAGCCGACCATCTCAGCTGTGTAGGACGACACATCCAGCTTCTCGAAGGTGCCCTTGCCCTTGTACTTGGTCTTCACCGGACCGACCTTCACGGTCATCGTCCCCGCGAAGCTCTTGTCGTCGATCAGCTCGGTCACCGCCGCGCCCGGCAGTGCCGAGGCCGCTCGGCGCGGGTCGGTGAGGAACGCCCAGACCCGGTCGGGCGGGGCCTGGACAAAGAACGATTGCTCGAAGCGCATGGACATCAGCTCACCAGATGCGGGATCAGCCGCTCCAGGGACGGCACGTCGTGCACCGAGGCAAAGTGGTCTATGAAGGGTATCGCAGCTCGCATGCCTCGGGCCAGCGGCTGGTAGCGCTCGTCACCCATCAGCGGATTCAACCAGATCAGCTTGCGGGCCCGGCGCTGGATGACGCGCAGGGCGTCGGCGAGCAGCGCGGGATCGCCGCGCTCGAGGCCATCGCTCAGGACCACCACGACCGTCTTTGCGTCCACGGTCCGGACCAGGTGGCTCCGGACGAAGGTCTCGAGGCTCTCGCCGATGCGAGTCCCGCCGGACCAGTCGGGCACGGCCTTCTCGAGGCGTTCCATGGTCAGTCGGATCTTGCCGGGCACCAGCGAACGGGTGACGGGGACCAGCTCTGTGTTGAACACGAAGGCCTCGGCGCGGGGCGCCACCCGGCGCAGCGCGAGAACGAAGGCGAGCAGAAACCGGCTGTGGGCGTCCATCGAACCGCTGGTGTCGAGGAGAAACACCAGCCGGGGCTCCTCGATGGCACGGGTCCGGCGCGCGAGGGTGAGGAGCTCGCCGGAGGTCCTGAGGGCGTGCCGATAGCTCGAGCGGAGGTCGGGTCGTCTGTGCCACAGCCACTCTTGGCGAACGGGGAACCGAGGATGCGTTGATCTACCCGCCGCACCGCCTTGCACCGATCCGCCTGGAGGAATTCGAGCGATCTCTCACCACGCTCGGTGCCGAGGAGCCTGTCGTGCTCGGTTACCCCGATGGTGGTTGTGACCAGGTGCCTGACCGGATGGGC
>CAXMOH010000490.1:0-5408 GCA_964194855.1 uncultured Hyphomicrobium sp. | reverse complement strand
GATCGAGGTCACGAGCCCTCCGACGGTCTCGATCCCCTCCTCCACGGAGAGCTCCGTCTCGAGGGCCTCCTCGAGCGTGTCGACTCCGACCCTGCAGTCGACGAGAACCGCCCCGTCCGCCTCGACCTCCAGTGGGGCCTGCTCGGCGTCGAACTCGTCCTGGATCTCGCCGACCAGCTCCTCGACGATGTCTTCCACCGAGACGATGCCCGCCGTCGCCCCGTACTCGTCGATCACGACGGCGAAGGTCACACGGCGCGCCTGCATCTCCCGGAGCAGCTCCGCAATGTGCTTCGTCTCGGGCACGAGCTGGGCGGGCCGGACGAGCTCGCTCACCGGGGCGGTGGGCGCACCCTCCCAGGCCAGGAGAACTCTCGTGTCGACGAGCCCCTGGATGTCGTCGAGGTTCTCGCCGTAGACGGGAATGCGGCTGTACTTGGTGTCCCGCATGAGCTGACGGAGGTCCCGGATCGAGGCCGAGCCGGCGATGGAGGCCACATCGGCCCGGGGCGTCATCACCTCACGCACCAGCCTGCCCGAGAACCGTCCAAGGGCCTCGGCCAGGCGGTTCTCGTCGGCCTCCTGCACCGGGGGAGGCGGGACCTCGGGGATGGCGCGGGGACCCGTGTCCTCGTCGTCTTCGCCGTCTGGCGCGGTCCGCCGCCTCAGCCGGTCGATCACTGGAGACACGAACCGAACCCAGGCGTGGAAGACAGGCAGGAGGCGCAGGAACGCGCGCTCCGGGTCGCGGTGCACCAGGATGTAGGGAATGCTCACGCGGAAGAGGAGCAGATAGGCCATCATCGCCGCGAAGGCGGCGAGCATCGCCCACTGGCCCACAAGGTCGTAGAGGAGCGACGTGACGAGGACCGTCATCCCCACGTGGGCGGTGTAGGTCCCCAGGTGGACGGGCATCAGCAAGCGGGGCGGATCTTCCAGAAAGCCCGAGGCGAGCCCGCCCATCGCATCATCGTGGTGCGTCACCTGCGCGAGCCGCCTTCGCTTGAGCAGGTGGAAGGACGCCTCGACCGACGCCAGGAAGATCGAGAGGCCCGCGAGGAGGAGCAGGACCAGCGCCTCGAGCCAGATCATGCTTTCTCCCACAGCGCGCGCCGGAGCCGCCCCTCGAGGCGATCCATCGCCCCGTCGTCGGTCTCGTGGTCGTAGCCGAGAACGTGCAGGAAGCCGTGCAGCGCCAGGATGTCCAGCTCCCGGGGCAACCGGTGGCCCTGCCGTTTGGCGTTGCGTTCGGCTGTGGGGACGCTGATCACCACGTCGCCCAGGCCCTCCTCGCCGCCTGTCCCGGGAAAGGAGAGGACGTCGGTGGGCCGGTCCTTGCCCCGGAACTGGCGGTTCAGCCGTCTGAGCAGGTGGTCTCCTGCCAGGACCACTGCGACCTCGCCCCCCACGCCGAGGTTGCGACCGGCCCTGCGCAGCACCTTGCGGAGACGGGTGGCGTCGATGCGCCGGCGACGTTGGCGGTTCAGCACGACGACGTCCAGCTCGCGCTCTTGTTCCACGGCGCTACTGCTTTGGCGGCTTCTCACCGCTCCAGCTTTCGTAGGCCAGGATGATCGACTGCACGAGGCGATGGCGCACCACGTCTTTCTCGTCGAAGTATTGAAACGCGATCCCGTCGACTCCGGAGAGGACCGAGATGGCCTCGACGAGGCCGGAGAGCCGGGCGGACGGCAGGTCGATCTGTGTGATGTCGCCTGTCACGACCACCTTGGACCCGGGCCCCACGCGGGTCAGCACCATCTTCATCTGCTCCGTGGTGGTGTTCTGTGCCTCGTCGATGATGACGAAAGCGTCCGAAAGGGTGCGGCCCCGCATGAACGCGATGGGCGCGACCTCGATCTGGTTGCGCTCGAACAGGCGCTCGACCTTCTCGAAATCCAGGAGGTCGTAGAGCGAGTCGTAGAGCGGCCTCAGGTACGGATCGACCTTCTGCTGAAGGTCGCCGGGGAGGAAGCCGAGCTTCTCCCCCGCCTCGACCGCGGGTCGGGCCAGGATGACGCGGCTCACCTTCTTGTCCAGGAGTGACGCGATGGCCTGGGCCACCGCCAGGTAGGTCTTGCCCGTCCCGGCGGGGCCAATCCCGAAGACCATGTCGTGGGCCTGGATCCGCTCGAGATAGCGGCGCTGGTTGAGGCTCCGCGGCACCACCACCTTCTTGCCGCTCCGGACCGCGGCCTTGAGCAGGTAGTCCTTGAGCCGGGCCTCGCTGTCCTCGCTCAGGAGATCGGCTGCCAGGCGAGCGTCCGCGGCGCCCACCGGGTAGCCCTCGTTCACGAGCTCGCTCAGCTGCTCCAGCGCCCGGCGGGCCAGGAGGGTCCCCTTCTCGTCGCCCTCGATGGTGAGCTCGGGGCCGTTGCCGCGGATGCGGACCTTGAAGCGCTCCTCGAGGAGGCGAAGGTTCTCGTCGTTGGTCCCGAAGAGGGACTCAGCCCCACGTTCCGGCACAGAGACGCGGGTCATGGAGAGGTTGGGAGAGTGTTCAAGGGGCGTCTTGGCGGGTCCTTCGCCATCACAGAGAGCTTAGCACAACGCGCCAAAGCCCGGACGAATCGCGAGGGCTCACGTCTTCTTCATGGCAATGACGCCCAGCTCGCGCAGCTGCTCGTCGCGGACCGGGGAAGGCGATCCCGTCATCAGATCGGTGGCACTGGCGGTCTTGGGGAACGCGATCACGTCACGGATCGAGTTCTCGCCGCAGAGGATGGACACGATCCGGTCCAGACCAAGGGCGATCCCGCCGTGGGGCGGGGTGCCGTGCTGGAGCGCCTCGAGAAAGAACCCGAAGCGCTCCCGGGCCTCTTCGTCCGAGAGCGAGAGCAGCTTGAAGATCTGCGCCTGCAGTCCAGAATCGTGGATTCGCACGCTCCCGCCACCCACCTCGGTGCCGTTCAGCACGATGTCGTAGGCCCGGGCCCGGACGCTGCCCGGGTCGGTGTCCAGGAGCGGGATGTCCTCGCCCACCGGGGACGTGAACGGGTGGTGCAGGCTCGCGTAGCGCTTCTCGTTCTTGTCGTACTCGAACAGCGGGAAGCCGGTGACCCAGAGGAAACGGTAGGCCTTCTCGTCGATGAGCTTCAGCTCCCGCCCCATGGCGAGACGGAGGATGCCCATGGCCATGGCCACCGGCTCCGGGGCGTCCACGCCCACGAGGAGAACGTCGCCCTTCTCGGCGCCGGCCCTGGCGAGCATGCGCCGGGCCACCTCTTCGCTGGCCCCCTTCTTCACCAGGTTGGCGATGGCCTCGTCCGTCGCCCTGAGGGTGAAGAGGTTCCGCCTGCTCCCCCGGGAGTCGGGGACGATGCGCCCGAGCCAGACCTCTTCGTTGATCTTTCGGAGACGCATTCCCGAGAGTCCGCCGGATGCGGGGATCGCGATCGCCCGGGCCCGGGCTCCCTCCTCGATCAAACCGGGGAAGTTCAGAAGGCCGAGGGTCGACATCTCCTCGCTCACGTCGCCTATGGGCATCTCGAAGCGCAGGTCGGGCTTGTCCGAGCCGTAGCGCTCCATCGCCTCGGCGTACTGCATCCGGGGGAACGGCCGGGGCACGTCCACGCCGAGGAGCCCGACGAGCCGCTGGAAGAGCGGCTCCATGAGGTTGTAGACGGTCTCCTCCGTGGCGAAGGAGGCCTCGACGTCGATCTGCGTGAACTCGGGCTGCCGATCCGCCCGCAGGTCCTCGTCGCGGAAGCAGCGCACGATCTGGAAGTAGCGGTCGAAGCCCGAGATCATCAGAAGCTGCTTGAACAGCTGCGGCGACTGAGGCAGGGCGTAGTAGCTGCCGTGGTGGACCCGCGAGGGAACGAGATAGTCGCGGGCGCCTTCCGGTGTCGACTTGGACAACATGGGCGTCTCGATCTCGAGGAAGCCCTGCTCGTCCATGTGGCGACGAACCTCCATCGTCACCTTGTGACGCAGCGTGATGTTCTTCTGCATCTCCGGGCGGCGGAGGTCGAGGTAGCGGTACTTCAGGCGAACGTCCTCGCTGGTGTCGATGTCGTCTTCGATGGGAAAGACCGGAGTCCGGGCCTCGTTGAGGATCCGGATCTCCCGAGCCAGCACCTCGATCTGCCCCGTGGGGAGGGCGGGGTTCACCGTGTCGGCGGAGCGCTGGGTCACCTCTCCGACGACGGCGAGCACGTACTCCGAGCGCACGTCGTCGGCCGAGGCGTGAGCCGTCTCGGAGACCTCCGGTCGGGCCACGACCTGGCTGATCCCCTCGCGATCGCGCAAGTCAATGAAGATGACGCCCCCGAGGTCCCGGCGTGTCGCCGCCCACCCCATGAGGGTCACCGTCTGCCCCACGTGCTCGGGCCGCAGGACCCCGCAGTAGTGCGTGCGGACCAGCTCGCCCAGGCTCTCAGCCATTCGTCTTCTCCTTGAGGTGCTCGAGGATCTTCGCCTCGGGCACGTCCTGCTGCTCCGAGCGCGCCATGTCCCGCACGGTCCAGACGCCCCGCGCCTGCTCGTCCTCGCCGAGGATCGCCACGAAGCGGGCACCGAGCTTGTCGGCCTGTTTCATCCGCGATCTGAAGCTGCGGCCCGCGGGATCGAGAAGGACTCGGACGCCCGCCCGCCTGAGATCCCGCTGCAGCACGAGGGCCGCGTCCAGGGCGCCCTCTGCGAGGGGAGCGACGAAGACGTCGCACCGGCTCTGCGCCTCGCGGGCCGGCAGAAGGAGCGCCAGCCGCTCCAGGCCCACGGCGAATCCCGTTCCGGCCACGTCGGGACCGCCCAGGTCACGAACGAGCCCGTCGTAGCGCCCGCCGCCGAGGATGCTGTTCTGCGCCCCAAGCTCCCCGCTCAGCACCTCGAACGTCGTGCGCACGTAGTAGTCGAGGCCCCGCACGAGCCGATGGTTCAGGCGGTAGGAGATACCCAGGAGGTCGAGCTGTCTTCTCACTTCCCCGAAGTGGTCCCGACACTCGTCGCAGAGGTGGTCGACGATCCTCGGCAGGCTGTCGATGATCGCCTGGTCCCCGGGCACCTTGCAGTCGAGCACACGCAGCGGGTTCGTCTCGGCTCGACGCTGGCAGTCGCCGCACATCTCCGAAAGGCGGTCGCGCAGCGCACCCCGCAGCGCCTCGACATAGGCGGGACGGCAGCTCCCGTCCCCGACCGAGTTCAGGACCAGCTCGTGCTCTTTCACGCCGCAGGCCTCGACGTAGGCGATGGCGACCTCGATCATCTCGGCGTCGATGGTCGGACTCGTCAGGCCGAAGGCCTCGACGTCCAGCTGGTGAAACTGGCGGTAGCGTCCCTTCTGTGGCCTCTCCCGGCGGAACATCGGCCCGAGCGAGTAGACCTTCAGGGCCGGGTCGGTGTTCATCAGGTTGTGCTCGATCACGGCACGCACGATCCCGGCGGTGGCCTCCGGCCGGAGCGTCAGC
>CAXMOH010000489.1:0-6313 GCA_964194855.1 uncultured Hyphomicrobium sp. | reverse complement strand
GACCCTCTTTCTATGGCCTTTCCTGGGGATATTCGCCTGGAAGCGGGCGTCAGCGCACAACGCCATTGCCGCCATGTGTCTGGGATTCCTCGCCATCTGTGCCACGCGCTTCACCGCGCTGGGCGCTTTGCTGCCGTTCGGCTTCGCGACCGCGGGATTCCTTGTCGGCGGTCTGAGCTTCCTCGTCGGTGGGCTCGTGAGTCGTGTTGAGGGGCCTGGTGGACCACGCCGGGATCAAACCGGCGACCTCCTGATTGCGAATGAGCCCGAGGGCGAGCCTGAGAAGGTCTAGCCTTCCGGACGCTGTCCGACCGGCAGCAGCGGATGGTCGAAGAACCACCCGACCGCGTCTGCGGCCAGCACGAGGCCCACTACGAGCAGGACGGCGATGATCAGACGACCGCCCCAGCGGTCCGCCAGATCGGCGACTTTCTTGAAGATCCTCTCGCTCTGGTTCGGCGCGACGAGCCGGATGACGAGCAGGGAGGCGAGCGGCGTGATGAACGCCAGGTTGTATGCGACAAGAGCAACCACAGCGCCGGTGGCGTCCAGGTTGGCACGGAGGATCTGATCGATGGCGCCGAAGTAGGGGACGGCGCCGGGCATGCCGACGACGATCAGCGTGGCCCCGAGGGCGAACGCCTTGCCGGGAGTGAAGCCCTCGCTCCCGGCCCCGCGTTCCCCGTGGCTCTTGCGGGCGGCCGCCAGACGCCAGCCGAGACCCACCATGACGAGCCCCAGAACGAGCTGAATGCCGAGCTCCACGTCATTGGGCTCGATCCACCACCTCTCGAGGGCGGGGGCGATGCGGTCGAGCAACGCGTCCAGTCCCAGGGCCAGCAGGACACCGCCCGCGGTGTACGTCAGGAACGTCCCGAGGAGAAAACCGCCGGTGGTCTCCACCGGCCTGCGCCCGCCCAGCATGACGGCCATCGGGGCTACCGCCAGGGGAATCATGGACGTGCTGTCCAGGAGCGCGATGGGCACGATGACGAAGAGCAACGCGGTCATGACGCCATGCTACCGCTCCTGCCTGCTGCGAGCTGCTCGGGACTAGTGCCCGGATCCGCAATTACGGTTGCATTCGAGCGCCGATGCATCCCGGCTGGCGGCGTTGCTCGTCGGTTGCATATCGAGGATATGCGCCCTCCTCGCGCCTTGCCATCCGGGCGCCTCGACGCTCTCGGTGCGACACCGTACTTGCGGACCAGGGCACTAGCTGCCCAGGGCGTCGAAGCTCGGCTTGAGGGCGGGGTAGAGCTCGCGGTAGCGAGGGTAGAGGTCGGTGTAGGCACTCGTCCACTCCGCCACCGGCGCGTCGCGCCCCGTTACCTGGATCGTGGCGTCGCAAGCCTCCTCGACGCTCGACCAGGCCCCGGCTCCCACTGCACTCAGGAGAGCGGCACCGTAGGCGGCACCCTCGGTGCTCGTGACCGTCACCATGGGCAGGCCGAGGGCACTTGCGACGATCTTTCGCCACAGCGCGCCCTTCGCTCCGCCGCCGGCGATCCGCACCTCGCTCACCTCACCCAGGCCCGCACCCTGCAACAGTGCGAAACAGTCTTTCATGGAGAAGGCCACACCCTCGAGCACCGCACGCGTCATGTGCGCGCGACCGTGACGCAGCGTCAGGCCGACGAAGCCTCCGCGGGCGAGGGGATCGGGATGGGGGGTGCGTTCGCCCGAAAGGTAGGGAAGGAACACCAGCCCCTCGCTCCCGGCCGGGGCCTGCTCGGCCTCGGTCACGATCGCGTCGAAGGTGTCGTTCGGCGTGAGGGTGTCGTGGTACCACTGCAGGCTCCCCGCCGCCGCAAGCGTCACGCCCATGAAGTGCCACTTGCCCGGGACAGCGTGGCAGAACGCGTGGAGCCTGCCCTCCGGCTCGACGAGCGGGGCATCGGTGGTCGCGAAGACGACGCCGGACGTGCCGAGGGTGAGAGAAACGACACCGGGACGGACGGCACCCGCTCCCACTGCGCCGGCGGACTGGTCGCCGCCCCCGGCCATGACAGGCGTCCCCTCGGCGAGGCCCGTCTCGGCGGCGGCCTCGGCCGTGATCCTGCCCGTCACCTCGGGCCCCTCGAACGTGGGCGGCAGCCATTCGGCGGGAATCTCCAGGCGATCGAGGACGGTATTCGACCAGGCCCGGGCCTTCAGGTCGAAGAGGATCGTCCCGGACCCGTCGGCCTTGTCCATCGCGGCGTCACCGCTCAGGCGGAGGCGCACGTAGTCCTTGGGAAGGAGTACGAGCTTTGCCTTCGCGTAGACCTCGGGCTCGTTGTTTCGGACCCAGAGAATCTTCGGGGCGGTGAAGCCCGTGAGCGCCACGTTGCCGGTCTCCCGGATGAGCTCGGCCTTGCCGAGGCGGCGGTGGATCTCCTCGCACTCGGCCCCCGTGCGCTGGTCGTTCCACAGGATGGCGGGCCGGAGGACGTTCCGGTCCGCGTCGAGGAGGACGAGGCCGTGCATCTGGCCGGTGAGGCCCACCGCCGCCACGTCCGCGCCCTTCGCGCCGGCATCGGCCAGGGCCTTTCGGATGGAGGCCGCGGTGCCCGACCACCACTCGTGCGGGTCCTGCTCGGACCAGAGCGGCTTCGGTGTCTGGAGCGACAGCGGCGTGGTGGCGCTGGCGGCCACCCGGCCCTTGTCGTCGATCAGGAGCGCCTTGGCGCCCGGGGTGGAGACGTCGACGCCGAGAAACAGTCGCCGCATGAAGGATCCTCAAGGGGGTCAGGTCTTGAATTGAAGCATTTCGATGGTCGGCGCTCAGAAATGCATCAATTCAAGACCTGACCCCAGATCACCAGATCAACGAACGCCCAGGATCACCTCGATCGTGAGCTGATCGAGCTTCTCGTGGCCCAGCCCCCGGGCTCCCAGGGCCTCGCGGTCGAACGTATGCCCCTTGAGCGCATCGGCGGTGGCTTTGCTGTAGCCGTCGATCTTCGGCAACCCTTCTGTCGGCACGTTCTCGAGCTCCTCGACCAGGGTCTGGATCTCCTTGTCCTCGTTCCAGCGCTTCGCGGTCTCCTTGTAGATGAGGTAGCTCCGCATCGACCCCCGGGCGAAGTCCTTGACGCCCTGGATGTCCTCGGTGCGGTAGGCGTGGGAGTCGAAGTGGCGCATGCCGGGGTAGCCCACGTCCTCGAGGAACTTCACGAGGAAGAAGTTCGACTTGATGGAGTGGGAGCCGAACCGCAGGTCCTGATCGTAGCGCCCGAAGGCCTGGTCGTTCAGGTCGATGTGGAAGAGCTTGCCTGCGTCCCAGGCCTGGGCGACAGCGTGGAGGAAGTTGAGACCCGACATGTGCTCGTGGGCCACCTCGGGATTGACCCCCACCATCTCCGGGTGGTCGAGGGTCTCGATGAAGCCGAGGTACGAGCCGGTCGTCGGGAAATACATGTCGTGCCGCGGCTCGTTGGGCTTGGCCTCGAGAGCGAAGACGAGGTCGTATTTCTGGTCCCTGGCGTAGTCGGAAAGGAAGTTGATCGCGTCGCGGAAGCGCTTGATCGCCTCGAGAGGGTCCTTGCTGGCGTCGGTCTCGACGCCGTCGCGTCCGCCCCAGAACACGAAGACGCTCGCCCCGAGCTCGACTCCAAGGTCCATGGCCTTCATCGTCTTCGAGAGCGCGTACGCGCGGACACGGGGATCGTTCGCGGTGAGGGCGCCGTCCTTGAAGGCAGGGTCCGAGAACAGGTTCGTCGTTGCCATCGGCACCTTGAGCCCGGTGTCGGCCAGGGCCTTCTTGAAGTCCTTCACGATCTGGTCGTGCCGGGCCGGCGTGGCGTCGATGGGCACGAGGTCGTTGTCGTGAAGGTTCACGCCGTAGGCCCCCACCTCGCCGAGGAGGTGGGCGATGTCGACCGGCGACTGGTGCGGCCGGGTGGGCGGCCCGAACGGATCGCGGCCGGGGTTGCCGACGGTCCAGAGGCCAAAGGTGAATCTGTGCTCGGGCTGGGGCGCGTACTGATCGCTCATCGCACTCGACTCCTTGACCCGGCGCTGGGACGTCTGTGGCGCGGAGGCGCCTCGGATGGGGAGCAGCCCCGGGAGACTCCGATGGGGATTCTACATCGCGCGTGGCCAGGACCGGTCGCCCTGGCCCGTGCGGAAAAAGACAAACGCCCGAGGCCTTTCGGCCCCGGGCGCTTTTTCCTTGCTTCCTTGAAGTTCTAGACGCTGGTGACGTTGGCGGCGCGCGGCCCCTTCGGGCTGTCCACCACATCGAACGTCACCTTGTCGCCCTCGTTGAGAGTCTTGAAGCCCTCAGCCCGAATCTCGGAGTGATGCACGAACACGTCCGCCCCACCCTCTTGCGACAAAAACCCGAACCCCTTGGAGTCATTGAACCACTTGACGGTACCTTCGACCATGAATTTGCAGGCCTCCTTTGGCCTATGCCAGCGGCTACGTCACCTGCGCGTCCATGAACGAAAAAACCACCCGGCGTGGGCGGCTCTGTCCGAAACGCCAGATCGAACGGCAACCAGCAACAGCAAGAGCATACCACGCCTTCCGCGACGATGCGCCCGGCCGGAGGCTCCGGCTACAATGGCCGGCGTGCCGGGGAGCCCGGCAGCAGGGAGGACACGATGAAGCTCGCGGCGGTGCTGACGACCGTGACACTGGGCCTGACGCTCGGGGCTTGCGCCCCCGAGGTGCCCGAGCCTGAGGAGCTTCCCGGCTTGACGAACGGCTCCTTCACCGCGACGCTGAACGGCTTCCAGATCCACTACGAGGTGCGCGGCCGGGGCCCCGTGCTCATGACCGTGCCCAACTCCTGGGGCCTGTCGTTGCAGGGCCTGCGCGCCATGTACGAGCCGCTCGAGGAGCGGCTCACCCTCGTGTACTTCGACCCCCGGGGCATGGGGGGCTCCCAGGCCGTTCGCGAAGACTCGGACCGGGGCATGGTGGCCGTTCGCGCGGATTTCCAGGCGCTCCGAGCACACCTCGGCCTCGAGGCCGTGAACGCCATCGGCTGGTCGAACGGGGCCGCCAACCTCATCTTCCTCGCCCACGAGCAGCCGGAGTCGCTGTCGGCGGCGATCTTCGTCCACCAGGGAGCGAGCTTCACACAAGAGGACGCCAGGAGAGTCGCCGAGGAGCATCCCGAGCTGATGGCCGTGTTTGGCCCGTACGCGCAGCAGATGGGCGACCCCGACGTGTCCGCCGAGGACAAGGCGGCCCTGCACAGGAAGGTCTGGCTCGAGGACTACTTCCCGCTTCTCTTCGCAGAGCGCGATTCAGCCCAGGACGCGCTGGGCAGGCTCTTCGGCGAGGCCGAGCTCAGCTGGCGCCACGCCGCGTACTCCCAACAGGAGATGTCCACGTTCGACGCGACCGATCTCCTGCCCGAGATCCCGGTTCGCAGCCTCGTGGTGGCCGGGGCCCACGACCTGCTCCCGCCCGAGCGTCTGAAGCCGCTGGCCGATGGCCTGCCCGACTCGGACTTCGTGGTCTTCGAAGAGAGCGCCCATTTCGCCGCCGTAGAGGAGCCCCAGGCCTTCGAGGTGGTGATCTTCAACTTCCTGGGAGTGCTGTCGCCCCCGCCGCCGGTGCGCTGAGGGGGTTGGGATCGAGGTCGCGTCCGAATGCGAGTGATGATTCCCGTTCTCACGGTCGTTCTCGCCGCGGGACCGTGGGCCGTCGGCGAGGACGTCGAGGCCCGTCTGTCCCTCGATGTGAAGGACGCTCCGGTCGAGTCCATCGTGGGAGTTCTGGTGGAGCTCGGAGGTCGGCAGGTGGTCTTCGACCAGGGGATCGACTGCTCGCTCACCCTCAAGCTGCATGACGTCCGGTGGCGGCAGGCCCTGGAGGTCACCCTCCGGGCCTGCGGGCTGGGGCAGGACGAGACAGGCGGTGTCCTGTGGGTGGCGACGGTGGCGCGTCTGCGCGAGGAGGCAGAGAGCCGCGGCCGCCTGAAAGAAGCAAAGCCGCCCGCTGCCGGGGGCGGGCTCGCGCTGTATCGCCTCTCCTACGCCCGAGCGGAGTCGATGGTGCCGCTCCTGAAGCGCCTGCTGGCGCCGGACGGGGACGTCAGCGTGGACTCCCGCACGAACACCCTCGTCATCCGTTACTGACTCGCTACTGACGAGACTGGTCCGTTCGAGTCTTGCGAAGGCGAGGCGGAGGGGGGAGAATCTCGGCCTCACAACAGGAGAAAGAGAGCCATGGCGCGAATCGGAGCGGCAATCATCGGAGCAGGGTTCATGGGCGGTGTGCACACGGAGGGGCTCCGGCGGGCAGGCGTCGACGTCGTCGGCGCCCTCGGCGTCTCCGCGGAGGAGACCGGCAGCTTCGTCGAGTCGCGGGG
>CAXMOH010000488.1:0-4050 GCA_964194855.1 uncultured Hyphomicrobium sp. | reverse complement strand
CACCTACATGAAAGATCGTCTCGGCATCGAGACCACCGACGAGCTGCTGCTTCCTTCGCCCTTCCATTTCCAGGACCAGGCGGTCCTCTACGTGCCCCGCCAGATTCCCGAGCCGCCCTCGCCGGGCTTCGTCGACCATGCCGCAGAGGAGATCGTTCGTCTCCTCCAGGTCTCGAAGGGCCGGGCCTTCGTCCTCTTCACGTCGTACGCGAACATGAACGCGGTGGCGGAGCGCATCGCCGGCCGAATCGACTATCCGGTCTTCATGCAGGGGGAGGCCCCGAAGCCCGCGCTTCTCGAGTCCTTCCGGGAGACACCGCACGCTGTCCTCCTGGCCACGGCCTCCTTCTGGCAGGGCGTCGACGTGGTCGGAGAGCAGCTCTCGTGCGTGGTCATCGACAAGCTGCCTTTCGCCTCGCCGGGCGACCCGGTGGTGGCTGCGCGCATCGAGCGGTTGCGGAGCCAGGGAGGCAACCCATTCAGCGAGTATCAGGTGCCGGTGGCCGTGCTCATGCTGAAGCAGGGCCTGGGTCGGCTCATCCGCTCCGCTTCGGACACCGGCATCCTGGCCGTCCTCGACTCTCGCCTGGTGCGCAAGGCCTACGGGGCCCGGTTTCTCGAGAGCCTTCCCCCGGCGCGTCTCGTCCACGACATCGCTGAGGTCGAGCGATTCATGGGCGGAGGAGCGCCGCCGCCCTCAAACTCGGCGTGAGCCAGGCCACAATCTGTCGCGCAGTGGACCCCAGATGACCCAACCTGGAGTATCCTCTCCAATGATGTGTGTAGGGCCGCCGGCCGCGCCGGGTGGGCGCGGGCCCGACTTCCCAGGACAAGGAGGATCGATGACCGTCGTCGCTTTGAAGCCGCACGCGCGCCTGGCCGTTCTGGCCCTGGGGTTGCTGCTGGCCCCTCTCGATCGTGCCGAGGCTGCAGGCTTCGAGATCTACAACCAGGGCGCGCGGGCCATGGGCTTTGCCGGGGCCTACGTGGCCCAGGCGTACGATCCCTCCGCCATCTACTTCAATGCGGCAGGCGTGGGCTTCTTGAGAGGCAAGAACCTCTATTTGAGCGCCGGTCTCGGGAACTTCAAGACGGACTTCACCGGGGAGGGACCGTTTCCGCCCTCGGGAACCCTGGAGAAGACCGAGAACGGGCTCGGAATCCTGCCGAGCTTCTACTACACACAGCAAGTCTCGGAGAGCTGGGTCGTGGGTCTCGGTTTCTACACTCAGTTCGGCTCGCGCGCGATGTGGGAGAACCCCGACGAGTTCACCGGCCGCTACATCTGCACCGACTGCCGGATCCGGGCCCGGAACCTCAACCCCACCGTGGCCTGGCGGCTCGCAGATCGGCTCGCTGTGGGAGGGGGGTTGAACGTCCTCTTCGCGAGCTTTGACCACCAGCAACGTCTCCTGGCCGAACCGAACCCGTTCCCCGAGCCCACCGACGTGGCCGAGCTGACCATCGAGAGCGCCAGCGACACGGCCATCGGCTGGAACGCGGGATTCCTGGCGAGCCCTTCCGAGAGCTTCTCTCTCGGGCTGCACTTCCGCAGCAAGGTCGCCGTGGAGTACTCCGGCACGGCCGACTTCAACCAGATCCTGACTGGCAATGAAATCGTCGATGCCCTTGTGCCGCTCACGTTGCCCCCGAGGCAGCCCGTGCTGATCAACCACTACTACCCGTCCACGCTCACCGGAGGCATCGCCATCCGGCGGGAGAACTGGACCATCGAGGGCGACATCATCTACACCTTCTGGTCGAGCTTCGACTCGGTGCTCTTCACGTATCCCAACGAAGAGGGGATCACGAGGACCGAGCTTCCGCAGGACTACGAGAACATCTGGGAGGGCCGGCTGGGCGTCGAGTACCTGCTGAGCGACACATGGGCGGTTCGCGGCGGATACGCGTACGATCACAGCCCCCAGCCCACGGCCACGATCTCGCCGTTCCTTCACGACGAGGACCGCCACGTCTTCGGCCTGGGAGGCACGTATCGCTACGAGAATTTTCAGATCGACCTGTTCGGCCGATACCTGCTCTTCCGCGATCGCTCAACCGACGGGCTGAGCCGGTACGGCTACGAGGGCCTCTATCAGTCCACGTCGTTCCAGATGGGTGCGGCGATCGGCTACAGGTTCTAGAAGACCCCTACCACTCCTCCTGCTCGACCCGCATCCCCCGGGTCTCCGCCGCCTTGCGGATGTCCGCCATGGCCTGGGCGTTGCCGCAGGTGAGGACGACGGTCGTCTCGGGGTCGAGGCGCGCCCGGAGCGCACGGAGGTCGACTCCCGGTGGCAGGTGGGGCGCCACGGCCCGAGCGGCCCCGGCCTCGAGAGCCTTCGTATCGCGGCCCTCCTTGCGCGCTTCCGCCAGCGCTTCCTCCTCCGCCATCGGAAGGTCCAGGGCCAGGCGGAGGACGTTGTTGGCACGGCCGCGACCGATGGCCTCGCGCCCCTGCTCGTCGCCCGGCCGGCTCACCGACGGCACGTAGACGAAGTCGAAGCGGCGAGCGGCGGCGATGGCGGCGAGCTCCTCGTGGAAGGCGAGCTCGGCGGCGGTGCGGTTGGCGAAGAGAAGCGTGACGCGCTGCGGGACCGGACGTCCGGCCGAGGCGTCATGGTCGATCTGCCGCACCATGGAAGCGAGGGGCGCGAGGCCGGTGCCGGTGGCGACCATGAGCACGTGGGGCATTCCCTCGGTGCGACGCGAGAGGGTGAACTCGCCGACGATGCGCTCCACGTAGCCCATCTCGCCACCCTCCCGGGGCTCCATGTCGAACAGCGACTCGGTGAAACGACCGAGGGTGCTGGCCAGCTCGAGGATGACGAGAAACTCGACGTGCCCCAGGCGTTCGGTCTGGAAGGGCGCCGAGGCGATGGAGTAGGCGTGGGTCACCGGCCCGCGCTTCTGCCGCCCGGTCTCGTCCAGGTCCGGGATGAAGCGCCTCTCCCCGTCCGGACCGGTCACGCGTCGAGTGAGCCGGCAGTCCTCACGTCGCAGAGCCATGTACTGTCCCGCCTCGTAGCGAGGAAAGGGGTGCCCCTCCTCGGGAACCAGCCGAAAGGTCGCGAGCACGGGCGAGAGCTGCTCCCAGACGCTGATGGTCCCCGGGCGGATCCTGGACATGATCGACGGAGATTAGCCGCTGCGTCCAGGCGGATCAACGGGAGCCGCCGTCGTGACCGGCGTCCCGCCCCGGATGCGCAGGGCGAGCGTGGCCGCCGTCACGACGAGGACCGCGCCGGCGACGAAGAGCAGGTCTGGCAGCCGACCCCAGAGGGCCCAGTCGAGAAGGCCCGCGAAGACGGGCCCGGCGTATAGGAACGGCCCGATGCGCGCCGCCGGAGCGTAGACGTATGCGCGAGTCAGCGTGAGCTGACCCACGGTCGCGAGCACACCCAGCAACAGCAGGACCGCCCAGATGGCGGCCGACGGGGTGCGCCACGTGAGGGCCGCCGCGGGGGCGACGGCGGTCGCGGCGATGAGGCCGAAATAGACGACGATCCGCGTGACCGGCTCGGTGCGGGTCAGGCGCCGAATTCCCACCTGCGCGATGGATGCGAAGATCGCCGAGGCGAGGCCCACGAGGGCGACAGGCTCGAAGACGCCGATGCCCGGGCGCAGGATCAGGAGCAGGCCACAGAACCCGATCAAGAGCACGCGCCACAGGCGTCGGGGGATGGGCTCGCCGAGCCAGACCCGTTCCACCAGGGGAACGAAGAGGGGAAGAGACTGATTGAGGAGCACCGCGTCGGCCAGGGGCAGGTGGGCGATCGCGTAGAAGTAGCAGGACACGGCGGCCAGGCCGGCCAGGCCTCGGACCACATGGCTGCGAAGGTCCCGGGTCCTGAGAGCCCCTCGCCCCTGCGGGATGAGCCACGGGGCGACGAAGAGCAGCATCAGGAAGTGGCGGAAGAAGACGATCGGAGCGGTCGGGAGCTCCTGCGAGGCCACACGGACCGCCGCCGCCATCCCGGCGAAGAGAAGGGCGGACGCGACCACCAGGAGAGCGCCCCGGCGCAGATCGTACGGCTGGTGGAGTGAGGG
>CAXMOH010000487.1:0-6963 GCA_964194855.1 uncultured Hyphomicrobium sp. | reverse complement strand
GCCCGAGCGGTGCGCCTTGGCCAGCCCACGCACCTCCTCGACCAGGTCGAAGAGCGGCTGCCCTTCCTGCTCGATGAGCGTCTCGCCCAGCAGGTCGCCCAGCTGGTGAATCTGCTCGCTCAGACGGTCGCGGTTTTCCATGGCTTCGCTCAACGGAAGGCCTTCAACGGCCAACGGAAGGGGTCAGGTCTTGAATCGTAGCATCGCGACGGCCACGGGGGCCGCGACGCTACAATTCAAGACCTGACTCCGTACGCTTGACCCCGTGCGCTCACCCTCTGGGTGACGAGGTCGTGATCGTCTCGAGGCCGTGGGCGTTGGGGCCGGTCTCCTGGCGCCTGAGCAGGATGGCGAAGACGAGAGCCAGGAAACCCAGGACCGTGAAGATCCACATGCCGGGGACGTGGCCCGCGGGGTTCGAGGGGCTCGCCCCGGCCATGTGGTTCGTGTGGCCGATGAGCCAGTTCATGCCCGCCACGCCGCCCTGCTGGATGAGGGTCATCACCGCGTAGGCGGTTCCGAGCCGGCGCTCCTCGACGATGTAGGCGACCGACGGCCACATCACCGCTGGGATCAGGGAGAACGCCACGCCGAGCATGACGATGGGCACCCAGAGGGGCGTGAGGTGGTAGGCCATCATCAGGAAGACCGGCATCAGCAGGAAGGAACCGAAGGCCATGAAGAGGGCGCGCTTGCCCACCCTGTCAACCAAAAGGCCGAAGAGGGGTGTGGCGAACATGGCGGCGAGCGGCAGGGCGCTGTTGTAGCTGCCGGCAAGCTCGCGGGTGAGCTCCCACGACTCCATGAAGAACTTGATCGCGAACGACCGGAACGGGAAGATCGCCGAGTAGAAGGTCATGCACAGCAGCACGATGAACCAGAACGAACGACTGAAACGGAACAGATCGGAGAGCACGAGCTTGTCCGTCTCGCCCGCCTCGCCGAGGGTGTACCGCCGCAAGGCCGCCTTTTCCAGCGCCGCGTACCCCAACGCCCCGCCCAGGATCAGGACACCGATGACCGCCGACACGACCAGGGGGCCCTGCCATCCGTCGTAGGCAAAACCGGCCCAGGTGGGCGACCGGTCCGCCGCGACCGAGCCCAGCCGCGCAATCATGAGATTCACTCCGAAGGCGAAGCTGAGCTCCTTGCCCTTGAACCACTTGGCAAGGGCAGTGGTTATCGCCACGATCAGGGGCTCGGAGCCGAGGCCAAGGAGGAAGCGTGCCGCGAGCATGACGGTGAGATCGGAAGAGACTGCGTTGAGGATCGCAGCCACCGTGCAGATCGCGGCGAAGAGGATCGTCGAACGCGCCGTCCCGAATCGGTCGATGATCACCCCTCCGAGAAGGAGCACGAGCACCGCCGCGATCGAGTACACGGAGTACAGCGAGCCGATGTTCACGTCGGTGTAGCCGAGCTCGGACTTGAGGATGTCGGCGATGGGGGCGATCGAGTCGTAGACGTAGTAGTTCGCCAGCATCGCCAGGCTGATCATGACCAGGACGACCCAGCGGTAGGCGGTCGGGGGCTCGGGTCGAATGGCGGGTTCGGACTCGGTCATCGGTGTCGCTCCCGGAGAGGTTTCAATCCGCGCCGGCGTACAGCCGGTCGACCCAGGCCCGAAACCACGGCGGGCGCGCCAGAAGCACCCAGGCCGCCAGGAACCCCGTGATCGGGACGACGAAGATGGCCACGTCGAGGACGCTGATCAGGAGGGCCAGCGCCGTTCGCTCGCTCGTGCTCATGAGGCGACGATAGTGTAGCCCTCGCACTGGAACGGGTGCAGCCGCTCGCCGCCGGGCCCGAGATCGGTGACGCACACTTCGGCGAACCACGTCCCGGCCGCGTACGTCCAGTCCGCTCGGCACGACGCCCCGGTGGAGCCACGGACGTCGAGCTTGCCGTCACCGTTCAGGTCCATGGTGAAGTAGAGGGTGTTGCCCTCGGGGTCTGCAGTCAGACACACGTTGTACCTCACCATGAAGGGTGCGGTACCCGAGATCCCGCCTCCGACCGCGTCGGGCGTCGTCTTGAACGTGATCACCGGCGGCAGGTTTCCATCGCCCGTGCCTGGCACCAGGCTTCCCCCCGAGCCTGCGCTGACCTCCACCGGGGTCGAGCAACGGGCGGACTGTGTCGGTGTGGAGACGGTGAACGAAGCCGTGTAGAGGCCCCCTTCGCCGTAGACGTGCGTGGCGTCCGGGTCGGTGCCCGTCGCGCCGTCGCCGTAGCTCACCTGCACGGAGACCCGCCCCTCGGCACCGGCGACACTCAGCGCGAACGCCACCTCCAGCGGCGCCTCTCCGTCCGCTGGCGTCGCGCTGCACGTCGCGCTGAGAGAGGGAGCCGTCACGGTCTCTCCCTCGTTGCAGCCCGGACTCGTGACCACGAGCAGACCACACACCGCCAGAAGCCAGCCGCCTTGCTTTCCCATCGAGCCCCTTTCTCACGATGATGATACGCCCTTGACGGCCGCCGGGCGAGGCGGCTATCGTCCGACATCCGTCCAGAGGAGAGCACGCCATGGCCGAGGTGAACGTCGCGCTGATCGGATATGCCTTCATGGGCCGGGCCCACAGCAACGCCTGGCGCCAGGTCTCGAGGTTCTTTTCCCCGAAGCTCACCCCGCGCCTCAAGGTGATCTGCGGGCGCGACGAGAACGCCGTCAGGAAGGCCTCCCGCCGCCTCGGCTGGGAGGAGTGGGCCACCGACTGGCGCAAGGTCGTGTCGCGTCCGGACATCGACATCGTCGACATCGCGACCCCGGGCGACACGCACGGGAAGATTGCCATGGCCGCCGCTCGGGCGGGCAAGGCGATCCTGTGCGAGAAACCGCTGGCCAACGACGTCCCCGAGGCCAGGGCGATGCTGGCTGCCGTCCGCAAGGCAGGCGTCGTGCACATGCTCTGCCACAACTACCGCCGCGCCCCGGCGGTCATGCTGGCGCGGGAGCTCGTCGCCAGGGGCAAGCTCGGCACGATCTACCACTATCGCGGTACGTACCTGCAGGACTGGCCGGTCGACCCGAATCTGCCGCTCCTGTGGCGCTTCCGGAAGAGCAAGGCCGGCTCCGGCGCCCTGGGTGACATCCTCTCCCACTCCCTCGACCTGGGACGATTCGTCCTCGGCAGCGAGATCGTCGAGGTGGCCGGTGCGCTGGAGACCTTCGTCAAGCAACGGCCGCTCCCCGACAATCCCAGGAAGAAGGGGCGCGTGACGGTGGACGACGCGGCCCTGGCGCTGGCCCGTTTCGACAACGGCGCCATCGCCTCCATCGAGGGCACGCGCTTCGCACCGGGGCGGAGAAACTACAACCGCTTCGAGGTCAACGGCAGCCGGGGCTCGCTGGCTTTTCACATGGAGCGCATGAACGAGCTCGAGTACTACTCGCTCGACGACGACCCGAAGGTGCAGGGATTCCGCCAGATCCTGGCCACGGACCCCGGACACGCCTACTTCAAGTCCTGGTGGCCCGCGGGACACATCATCGGATACGAGCACACCTTCACCCACACCGTGTTCGATTTCCTCAAGGCCGTCGCCGCCGGCAAGCCCGTGAAGCCCGACTTCGAGGACGGCGTTCGCAACCAGCTCGCGCTCGAGGCCATCGAGAAGGCCGCCCACACCCGGCGCTGGGTGACGGTGAAATCACTCTAGCTGCTCGCTCTGCCGGCCAGGGAAGCCTTGCGGCCACGTGTGGAGGACGCCATGTCACGCCGGATCGTGTCGATGCTGCTCACCTCGGTCCACCTTCTGGCCGGCCCCGCGCCGGCGCAGACAGTGCTGGACCGAGCGCTCTACAAGGCGCCCCCGCCGGGGGTGAAGACGCGGTGGGTCAGTCCGGAGAACCCGAGTGGCGCCAGGGGAGAGGGGGGACGGACCAACAAGGGGGCCAAGGGCGCCGCGTTCGTCGTGGTCGCGCCCGGCGAAAGAGCGGTTCTCCTCGACGTCCACGGAGCCGGCATCATCACAAGGATCTGGATGAGCGGGAACATTCCGCGGGTTCCCGAGCTGCGACGTGCCGTACGCATGGACATGTTCTGGGACGATGCGGAGAAGCCGGGCGTCTCCGCGCCGATCGGTGATTTCTTCGGGGTGGGGCTCGGGCAGCTGCGCCCCTTCGAGAGCGCTCTTTTCGCCAGCCCCGAGGGCCGCTCGTACAACGTCACCGTACCCATGCCCTATCGGACCGCGGCCCGGATCGAGGTGACGAACGAATCACCCTACCAGGCGCTCATCTGGTACGACGTCAACCTGCTCGAGGTGCCTTCGCACGATCCCGACGTGATGTACTTCCACACACACTGGAGGCGCCAGCCTCGCACAGAGCTCGCCGAGGACTTCGAAATCCTCCCCCGCGTTCGAGGACGCGGTCGCTACATCGGAACCAACGTGGGCGTCATGGGAAACCCGGCTTACAGGGGGTTCTGGTTCGGCGAGGGTGAGGTCAAGATCTATCTCGATGGCGATCGGGAGCTGCCCACTCTGGTCGGCACGGGCACCGAGGACTACGTCGGCACGGGCTGGGGGCAGGGCGAGTTCGTCGGACAGTACTTCGGCTCCGTGGTGTCGGACAGGGATCGCACCCTCTACGCCTTTTATCGCTATCATCTGCCCGACCCCGTCTTCTTTCACGAAGACTGTCGCGTGACCCTCCAGCAGATTGGCAACGGGCCGAGCCACGAGGTGAGGGCCCTCATGGAGAAAGGGGTGCCGCTCGTCCCAACCTGGGCTTTGGAGCTGGGAGACCAGGACGTGATGAGGATGAAAGAGACACCCGTCCAGCACCTCTTCCGCGAGAGCTCGGACCCTGCCGTCCTCGAGTCGAACGACTTCCCCCTGAGCTCGACCAGCTTCTACCGCGAAGGCGACGACGTCTCCGCCACCGCCTACTTCTATCTGGATCGCCCGGAGAACGGCCTTCCTCCGCTGGCCAGCGTCGAGGACCGCCTCCTCGGCGTGGACGGATTCGAGGAGCCAGGCTCTCCCGAGTAGACCCTTCGATCAGGACCGTCGGCTAGAATCACTGCGGCCGACGCGTGGTCATGGTCCGACCAGGCCTGAGTGCCGTCTCACGCGCGGAAGGGAGAGGAGCCTGATGGGCAGCGACACCGGGTGGGTGCTGGTCTACGAGGGCTTCGACCCTGCCAAGCAGGGCCTTCGGGAGTCGCTCTGCGCCCTGGGCAACGGCGTCTTCGTGACGCGAGCTGCGGCCGAGGAGTCTCGCGCCGACGGCACCCATTACCCCGGGACCTATCTCGCCGGCGGGTACAACCGCCTCGCCACCGAGGTGGCGGGCAAGACCATCGTCAACGAGGACCTGGTCAACTTTCCCAACTGGCTCCCCCTCACGTTTCGGCCGGCCCGCGGAGACTGGTTCGACCTCGCCCAGGTCGATGTCTTGAATTACCGGCTGGAGCTGGACATGAAGAGGGCGGTCCTGACGCGTCACATCCGCGTCCGCGACCGCAGCGGCCGTGAGACCAGCGTCTCGAGCCGCCGTCTCGTGCACATGGGCGACCCCCACCTGGCGGCCATCGACTACCGGATCACGCCGGAGAACTGGTCGGGTCGGGTGGAGGTCCTCTCGGAGCTCGATGGTGCCGTGGTCAACGGCGGCGTGGCCCGCTACCGCGACCTGGCCTCCCGGCACCTCGAGGCCGTCGACGCCGGTGAGCACGGCGACGGCGAGATCTGGCTGCTGGTCCGCACCACCCAGTCACGAGTCGAGATGGGCCTGGCCGCTCGAACCAGGGCCTATCGGGGGACGGAGGGGGGAGGAGAACGGGCAGACGAAGACCGCCGCGTCGTCCGGGAGCCAGGGCGTATCGGTCTCGAGCTGGCCTTCGAGGCCGGTGAGGGCGAGACGGTGAGCGTCGAGAAGATCGTGTCGATCCACACCTCTCGTGACGCAGCCATCACCGAAGCCGCGCTCGAGTCCCGGGAAGCCGTGGAACAGTGCGGGCGTTTCGGGGAGCTGCTCCGCTCCCACGAGACGGCGTGGGTGCCGCTGTGGCGACAGTGTGACGTTCAAATCGAGGCCCCGGGCCAGGACCAGCTCGCCCTCATCCTCCGCCTGCACACGTTCCACACCCTGCAGACCCTGAGCCTCAACACCCTCGGGCGCGACGTCGGAATTCCCGCGCGCGGCTGGCACGGGGAGGCCTACCGGGGGCACGTCTTCTGGGATGAGGTCTTCATCTATCCCTTCTTCAACGCCCGCTACCCGGCGCTCACGCGGTCCCTGCTGCTCTACCGTCATCGGCGGCTGCCGTGGGCCCGCCAGCTCGCCGAGCGCGAGGGATACAAGGGGGCGATGTTCCCGTGGCAGAGCGGCTCGAACGGCCAGGAGGAGACCCAGGTCATCCACCTGAACCCGAAAGACAACACCTGGGGCCCCGATCTGAGCCGCCGTCAACGCCACGTCAACATCGCCATCGCGTACAACGTCTGGCAGCACTGGGTCACCAGCGGGGATCTCGACTTTCTCTCTCGGTACGGCGCCGAGATGATCCTGGAGATCGCCCGCTTCCTGGGCAGCCTGGCCACCCTGAACGGAATCACCGGGCGCTTCGAGATCCTCGGGGTGATGGGTCCCGACGAGTACCACGAGAAGTACCCCGACTCCGAAGAGCCGGGGCTCCGGAACAACGCGTACACGAACGTCATGGCCGTGTGGGTGATCCAGCGGGCGCTCGAGATCCTGGAATTCCTCGGTCCCACGCGGGTCTCCGAGATCTCAGAGTCCATCGGGCTGTCGTCGGACGAGGTCGACCGGTGGCAGGACATCACACGGAAGATGACCGTTCCCTTCCACGGCGAAGGCGTGATCAGCCAGTTCGAGGGCTACGACCGCCTGAAGGAGTTCGACTGGAAGGGCGCGCGGGCCAGGCACGGCAACATCACCCGCCTCGACCGCATCCTGAAGGCGGAGGGCGACAGCCCCGACGGCTACAAGCT
>CAXMOH010000486.1:0-3780 GCA_964194855.1 uncultured Hyphomicrobium sp. | reverse complement strand
GAGTCGTGAACATCGACGATTTCGAGAAGTCGAAGGCCGCCTTGATCTACGGTCAGATGACCGAGCCGCCGGGGGCGCGAGCGCGGGTCGCCCAGAGCGGCCTCACCGTGGCCGAGTACTTCCGGGACGAGGAGGGCAAGGACGTTCTCCTCTTCATCGACAACATCTTCCGCTTCACACAGGCGGGCTCCGAGGTGTCGGCGCTTCTCGGCCGTATTCCTTCCGCTGTCGGTTACCAGCCGACGCTGGCCACCGAGATGGGCGAGCTCCAGGAGCGCATCACCTCCACCACCAAGGGCTCGATCACCTCCGTCCAGGCCATCTACGTCCCCGCCGACGACTACACCGACCCGGCTCCGGCGACCACCTTTGCCCATCTCGACGCCACCACCGCTCTGTCCCGTCAGATCGTCGAGCTGGGGATCTACCCGGCGGTGGATCCGCTCGCTTCGAGCTCGCGCATCCTCGATCCCCGCATCATCGGCGAGGAGCACTACGGGGTGGCGCGCGACGTCAAGGAGATTCTCCAGAAGTACAAGGACCTCCAGGACATCATCGCGATCCTCGGGATCGACGAGCTCAGCGAGGACGACAAGCGGACGGTGGCGCGAGCGCGCAAGATCCAGAAGTTCCTCTCCCAGCCCTTCCACGTGGCCGAGCAGTTCACGGGCATCCCCGGGAAGCACGTTCGCCTCGAAGACACCATCCGCAGCTTCAAGATGATCGCGGAGGGCGAGCTCGACGATCTCCCCGAGCAGGCGTTCTACATGGCCGGGCCCATCGAGGACGTCTTCGAGCAGGCCAAGGCCCTCAAGGACTGACCAGGACCCATGGCGCTGCCCGAGCACCTCACCCTCGAGATCGTCACCCCGGAAGGGCTCCTCCTGCGCGAGGAGGTCGACGAAATCGTCGCCCCGGGAGAAGAAGGCTACTTCGGGATCCGGCCCGGGCACACGCCCTTTCTCTCCACGCTGGGTGTCGGTGCCCTCTCCTACCGCAAGGGCGACAAGTGGCACTATCTGAGCTCCTTCTGGGGATTCTGCGAGGTGCTCCCCGACCACGTCCGTGTTCTGGCCGAGATCGGGGAGCGCGCGGAGGACATCGACATCGACCGGGCGGAGACGGCCCTGAAGCAGGCCGAGGCCCGCATGAAGGAGATCAAGGGCGAGGAGGACTACTCGTCCGTCCAGGCTTCCTACATCCGCGCGGTGACTCGCCTCGGCGTGGCCCGCAAGCAGAGGGGCCGCTGACGCGGGGCCGCGCTAGCGTGGCGAGGCCCTCCGTCTCGAGCGCATGATCGGCGAGATCCGAGTCCTTTTCCGACACCGGGCCCTGATCCAGAGCCTGGTCTCTCGCGAGCTGAAGGCGCGCTATCGCGGCAGCGTCCTGGGCTTCCTCTGGAGCTTCATCAACCCGCTGCTCCTGCTCCTCACCTACACCCTCGTCTTCACGATGATCCTCCGTGTGCCCCAGACCGAGCGCATGGCGCCCTACTACCTGTTCTTCTTCTGCGGCCTCCTGCCGTGGACCTGGTTCAGCTCCTCGCTCGCCGAGGCTTCGGGAGTCCTCATCTCCGGCGGCAACCTGATCAAGAAGGTCCTCTTTCCCGCCGAGGTGCTGCCGACGGTCACCGTCCTTGCCAACCTCGGCCACTTCCTGTTCGGCCTGCCGATCCTTCTCGCCTTCGTCGCCTACGAGGGCCGCATCAGCTGGAGCCTGCTCCTGCTGCCGCTGCCGATCTTCGTGCAGCTGGTCTTCTCGCTCGGGTGCGCTCTCTTTCTCTCCGCCCTGACCGTTCATTTCCGCGACGTGGGAAACATCCTCGGCCACGTCCTTCAGCTGTGGTTTTTCGCGACACCCATCCTCTACGACGTAGAGATACTGGGGGATACGATGCGCGACCTGATGCGTTTCAACCCCATGGGACACGTGATCATCTCGTACCAGCAGATCTTCTTCTTCGGTCACTTCGACCACTGGCGGGGTCTGGGAGCCGCTCTCGTGGCAGGTGTCGTGACCTTCGCGATCGGAGCCTTCGTCTTCGACCGCCTCCGGGACACCCTCGCGGAGGAAGTGTGAGCTCTCCGGCGATCATCGCCCGCGACGTGGCCAAGCTCTACCGCCGCTACACCCAGCGCAACCAGTTCAAGACCCTGAAGAGCGCTTTCCTCAGCGGAAGTCTCGTCTCGGACCTCACTCCAGGCGAGACCTTCACCGCGCTGGACAGTGTGTCCTTCGAAGTGCCGCGGGGCGCGACTTTCGGGGTGATCGGGGAGAACGGCTCCGGCAAGTCCACCCTGCTCAAGCTCGTTGCGGGGATCACGAAGCCCTCCCGGGGGACCCTGACGGTGGACGGCCGCGTGTCCGCCCTCATCGAGCTGGGCGCCGGCTTCCACCCCGAGATCTCCGGGCGTGAGAACGTCGTCATCAACGGCATCATGCTCGGCCTCACGCGTCGTGAGGTCGACCAGCGCTTCGACGAGATCGTGGCCTTCGCCGAGCTCGAGGAGTTCATCGACGCTCCCGTCAAGACCTACTCCTCCGGCATGTACATGCGCCTCGGCTTCGCCGTGGCGATCCACGTCGAGCCGGACGTCCTTCTGATCGACGAGGTCCTCGCGGTGGGCGACGAGGCCTTCACGCGCAAGTGCCTGGACAAGATCTCCGAGTTTCGCCGCCGGGGGAAGACCATCGTCTTCGTTACCCACACTCTCGGGCTCGTCGAGAAGATGTGCGACGACGTCGTCTGGCTGCGCGACGGAAAGCTCGCCGGCCACGGCGACCCCAAGCGCGTTGTCGACGCGTACCTCACCCATGTGGCCGGCGGCGAAGACGCACGGCTGCTGGCCGCTCAGGATTCTGCGGCGGCCCAGGCGCTGCCCGAGCGGTCCGCGGAGGAGGTCGCGGCGAGCGGGCGGTATCAGGCGGGACGCTGGGGCAGCCGCGAGGTGGAGCTGACCGCCGTCCGTCTCCTGGACTCGAACGGAAAGGACCGGCGAGTGTTTACCCCGGGCGAGACCGTCACCGTCGCCTTGTCCGTGCGCGCGGCGGAGCCCGTGACGGATTTCGTCTTCGGCATGGGTCTCTTCAGCGCCGACGGCGTCAACATCTACGGGACGAACACCGGCATCGAAGACCTCGAGCCACGGCGCCTGGCGGGCGACGGCGAGGTGCGCCTCGTCCTGGACGAGCTCCGCCTGGTCGAAGGCACGTACCTTCTGGACGTGGCCGTCCATCGTGACGACGGGACTCCCTACGACTATCACCGCGGTCTGTACTCCTTCCGCGTCAAGAGCCGCCTGGGGGACACCGGTCTTTACCGGCCCGCACACCACTGGGAGTTCGACGGGGGCGTCGAGATGGACGTGCCGCCGGCCCGGGACGAGCTCGATCTCGGCCACGACCACGACCCCTCCTCCTGAGGGAGTCCCGCGACACGGGAAATGACCGGCTATGCTTGGTGAGGTGCCTGCCACGGATATCGCCGAGCTCGTCGCCCAGCGTCGCGTCTGGCGAGAGACCGGCCGGGCCGTCGTGCTCACCAACGGCTGCTTCGACCTCCTCCATCCCGGGCACATCGCGCTTCTCGAGGCCGCCCGTCGGGAAGGGGACGTCCTCGTGGTGGCCCTCAACTCCGATGTCTCGGTGCGTGGTCTCAAGGGAGAGGGACGTCCCCTCGTTTCCGAGAGCGAGCGCGCCGAGATCCTGCTGGCACTCGAGCCCGTCGATCGGGTGCTCGTCTACGACGAGCCCACGCCCCTCGACACGATCCTCGCGCTC
>CAXMOH010000485.1:0-5570 GCA_964194855.1 uncultured Hyphomicrobium sp. | reverse complement strand
GCTGGCAGCTCCGCTCCGACGAACGTGGGGTGGTTCAGACGGCCTACCGGGTGCAGGTGGCGTCGGATCGGGGGGCCTGGGAAGAGGAGGCGATCCTCTGGGACACCGGTAAGGTCGCCTCGTCGCGTTCGATTCACGTGGCCTACGAAGGCCCTGCCCTCGAGTCGGCGGGTCGGTACTCCTGGCGCGTTCGGGCGTGGGACGAAGGCGGACTGGCCTCGGAGTGGAGCGCACCAGCGCACTGGGAGATGGGCCTCCTGCGGCCCGAAGACTGGCAGGCCCGTTGGATCTCACCGGCTTCGGAGGAGGACGCCTCGAAGCCCCAGCCGGCCCCGATGCTGCGAGGGGCCTTCACGATCGACGGCTACGTGGAGTCCGCCCGGGTCTACGTCACCAGCCTCGGGCTCTACGAGCTGGAGATCAACGGCCGGCGGGTGGGCGACCAGGTGTTCACGCCCGGCTGGACGAGCTACGGTGAACGTCTCCAGTACCAGACCTACGACGTCACCGATCTGCTCCGTCGGGGCAGGAACGTCGTTGGCGCAACTCTCGGTGACGGATGGTACCGCGGCTACATGAGTTGGAAGGACGCCCGCAACGTCTATGGAGACGAGCTGGCTCTCCTCCTCGAGCTTCGGGCCACGGACGAGGACGGCCGGGTGCAGATCGTCGGCACGGACGAGACCTGGAAGGCGGCGACCGGCCCGATTCTTCACTCGGACATCTCCATGGGCGAAGCGTACGACGCGCGGCTCGAGCGCCCCGGGTGGAGCGCGCCCGGCTACGACGACGGCGACTGGGCGAGCGTCCGCGTCGTCGATCACAGCAAAGACACCCTCATTGCCCCCGCTGGACCGCCCGTTCGTCGGATCAACGTGATCCGCCCGGTGAAGATCATCAAGACTCCAGCCGGAGAGACGGTCGTCGACATGGGGCAGAATATGGTGGGGTGGGTGCGCCTCAAGGTGCTGGGAGTCGAGGGGAGTACTATCACGCTCCGTCACGCCGAGGTACTGGACAAGGACGGCAACCTCTACGTCGACAACCTGCGGAGTGCGACGCAGCTCGTGACGTACACGCTGATGGGGGGCGTCGACGAGACCTACGAGCCCCACTTCACCTTCCAGGGATTCCGCTACGTGGCCGTGGACGGATACCCGGCGGGCCGGCTCACGCTGGACAGCCTGACAGGGATCGCGATCCACTCCGACATGCCACGGACAGGTCGATTCAAGACCTCCAATCCCCTGCTCAATCAGCTTCAGCACAACATCGAGTGGGGACAGAAGGGCAACTTCCTCGATGTTCCCACCGACTGTCCGCAACGCGACGAGCGAATGGGTTGGACCGGAGACGCGCAGGTCTTCGCCCGCACCGCGACCTTCAACATGGACGTGGCGGGTTTCTTCACCAAGTGGCTCGGAGACGTGGCCGCCGATCAGGGCGACGACGGCAGCGTCCCGTCCGTCGTGCCCGACGTGCTGAGCCGCGACGGCAGGTTCTCGGGAGGCTCGGCGGCCTGGGGCGACGCGGCCGTGATCATTCCGTGGACGATGTACCTGAGCTACGGCGACACGCGCATTCTGGAGAACCAGTACGAGAGCATGAAGGCCTGGGTCGAGTACGTGCGGCGCCATGCCGGAGAGGACTTCCTCTGGAACACCGGGCACCACTACGGGGACTGGCTGGCTTTTGCCTCGACGGCCTCCGACTACCCCGGCGCCACGACGGATAAGGACCTCGTCGCGACCGCCTTCTTTGCGCACTCGACCGACCTGCTGCGGAGGACGGCAGAAGTGCTCGGGCGCACGGAGGACGCGGCCGAATACGGAGCGCTCCTCCCCGGGATCAAGGCGGCCTTCCAGAAGGAGTTCGTCACGGCCGGGGGGCGGGTCGGCGAGAACACCCAGACCGCCTACGTCCTGGCCCTTCAGTTCGACCTCCTTCCCGAGGAGCTCCGCCTGGAGGCCGCGCGCCGGCTGGCTGCCGAGGTGCGGACCCGGGGTCACTTGACCACCGGCTTCGTGGGCACGCCCTACCTCTGTCACGTGCTCAGCCGGTACGGCGAGCTGGACCTGGCGTACCAGCTGCTCAACCGCCAGGAGTACGGAGCAGTCGGCGAGTGGATGTACCGGGTCGTGGCCGGCCTCGAGATCGACCCGGAGGAGCCCGGCTACAGCCACGTGCTGGTTCAGCCTCAGCCAGGCGGGGGCCTCACCTCGGCGGAGGCTCGTCTCGAAACGCCCTACGGCGAAGCCTCCTCGGGCTGGGCGCTCCTGGAGGACGACCGCTTCGAGGTGTCGGCCGTGGTACCTGCCAACACCCGGGCCACTGTCCGCTTGCCTGGCGCGATCCTGTCCGAGGTCACCGAAGGTGACCGCGCCGTAACGTCAGCCCCGGGGGTCCGAGAAGTCGAACAGCAGACCGGCGCGGTCGTGGTCGAGGTGGGCTCAGGCCGGTACCGGTTCGGCTATCCCGCCGGTGACCTCGTGGACCGCCTGCGGCCAGCCGGGGCTTCGGAGTGAGGCTGCCCCGCGCGCTTCCTACGGCGTCGGGTCGTTCAGCGCCACGAAGCCACGCTGCTCAGAGCCATCACGGTCCCCTCGCGTCGGAGTTTCCGCTACTGTCGCAAGCTGCTTCGGCGGTGGAGAACCTGTGGAAACTCGGGCCGGAACGAGTTTCCACAGCCCCGTCTGGCCCCGAGGGGCTGCGCTGCGGCCAGGGCGAAGATCCTATCTGTACTCCTCCGTTCGGGCGTCGGCGATGACGCCGCTCCAGTTCAGGCCGAAGGCGAAGTCGTAGGCGTTTCCCTCCGAGTCGACGTGGCGGGGGGCGGGCCCCTCGGGATCGCCCGAGAGGGCCGAAGCCCGCCCGTGTAGAATGCCGAGCGTCTCCTCGACGGGGGGGGCGAGGGCGCAGCCCCATAGCGCAAACAATCAGGGGGAAGAAGTATGAGCACCAGCCATTCCCGGTCTCTCATAGCCGCGTTTGTTGCCGCAGCCGCGTTGAGTGTTTCCGCAATCGCTCGCAAGAGCCCTCGCGCTCCATTACGAAGATCACGGGGGATCTCTACAGGGCCACGCAGAACGCTCACCACACCGCATTCCTCGTGACGTCCGAGGGGATCATCCTGGCCGATCCCATCGGCGTGGATTTCGCGAAATGGTTGAAGGGGGAGTTGGCCCGACGATTCGGCGTTCCGGTCAAATACGTGCTGTACAGCCACTATCACGCTGATCACGCCTCTGGCGGGGCCATTTTCGAGGACACGGCGGAGCTCATCGGCCACGAGAACATGATCCCGAACCTGGCCGCGGAAGAGGGCAACGAAGTCTTCGCGAACGTGCGCCTGCCCGATCGCACCTACTCGGACACCCTGACAGTCGAGCTGGGCGGCAAGACCGTGCAGCTTCTTCACGCGCTGCCGAGCCACAGCAACGATGCCTCGATCATCTACTTTCCGGGGGAGCGAACGGTGTTTGCCGTCGACTTCGTGAACGTCCGCCGCTTGCCGTACCGGAACATGGGCGGTGGCCCCATTCAGCCCTGGATCGAAGCCAACCGGAACCTGCAGGCGCGGGTGGACTACGACACGATGGCACCTGGCCACGGGCCCATCGGCACGAAGGCCGATGTCGACGAGTCGACGCGTTACCTCGAGGAGCTGCTGGCGGCGGTTGCCGAGGGCATTGCTTCCGGCCAAAGCCTCGAGCTGCTGCAGGAGACGGTCTTGATGAATGACTATGCCGATTGGGCTCGCTACGACGAGTGGCGTGCGGAGAACGTCGAGGGCGCGTACCGGAGCCTGACAAAGGACTAGCCCGGATTATTCGTCAGACTTCGTCGCGAGACGCGTGAGAGTGCAGCCGAGGCGGGCAAGCGCAGCGACGAGCGAGGAGGCGTAGCTGACGCTACGTCGACGAAGCGAGAAGCGAGCACGCCCGCCGCAGGCGCGCTATCGCGCGTCGCAGCAGAAGTCTGGTGAATAATGTGGGCGGGGGCGGGCTAATGAATAACGAGCGAGGTGACCTCATGGAACGAAGGAAATTCGTTGGATCGGCGACCCTGGCGGCGGCGGGCGCCCTGGCTGGTGGAACGTCCGCCCGTGGGCAGTCCGGGAAAGGCGCCCGGCAGTTCCTGGAGATGCGAGAGTACTCCACCATCTCCCGGGGTGCCGCTCGAGCTTTGAACGGGCGGCTCGAGCAGGCGCTCCTCCCGGCCCTGAACCGCCTGGGCCTCGATCCCATCGGTGTCTTCAGTCCAATGTACGGGTCCGACACCGCGACCGTCCATCTGCTCATTCCCCATTCTTCCGTCGAGTCGGTCCTGACCCTCCACGCGAGGTTGCTGGACGACGAACGTTTCACCCAGGCAGCCGGATCACTCCTGCAGCCCTCCTCCGAACATGCCGGATACATCCGCCTGAAGAGGTCTCTCATGCACGCCTTCGAAGGCATTCCACAGATCGAGGTGCCCCCCAGGGAGCCCCGTATCTTCGAGATGCGCCGGTACGAGAGTCACGACATGAAGGCGGGGAAGCTGAAGGTGGAGATGTTCAACGAAGGCGAGATCGACGTCTTCCGAAAGGCGGGCGTCACACCGGTCTTCTTCGGAGAGACTCTGATCGGTGATCGCATGCCCAACCTGATCTATATGGTGACCTTCAAGAACATGGCGGAGCGAGACTCTGCGTGGGACAGGTTTCGAGTGCACCCGGACTGGAAGAAGATGTCGGCGATGGAGAAGTACAAGGGCACCGTCTCGAACATCAGCGACACCATCCTGCAGCCGGCGAGCTTCTCACAGGTCTGAACGGCCGCGCTGGCCTCGACGGCCTGTCGGTCGTCGAGGGGGACAACCAATGCGATGGATCGCGTGTCCATGCTGTTCGGCCTGCTTCCTTCGGCTCCGGCCCAGTCCCAGGCGGCGGGCTCGGCCTCAACAGGCACACCTCACCTGCCGCCGGACGGCAAAGGAGCGATCCCGGATTGTTCGATGGTTGGCTGCTAGAGTGCTGGAATGCTCAGCCACGGCTCCATGTGGGGCCTGTCGGCGCACCTCTCGTCGGTGGCTGGGTGGCCAGGAATCGAAACATGGAGAAGTACACCCTCCCGGACAATCTGCCCCTTTCCGAACTGGTCACTCTTTCGGAGCTTCGACCCTACCTCGCGCTCGCTGAGCGTGCTCCTTTCGAGCCGCACCTGCATAGCTTCAATCAGATCATTTGGTTCCGCGCGGGGGCGGGCGTTCACCTCGTCGATTTTGTGGAGTATTCCTACGGCCCGCAAACCCTTGTCTACGTTCCTCATGGAGCGGTGCATGCCTTCAGGAAAGACGATGCGTTGGACGGGGCGATCCTTCATTTCGATGACGTGATGGCGATGGGCAGCAGCGACGGCCAGAGCCTCCCTGGGATATTGCGATCGCTGGCTCTGAGCTCGCGCCACTCACGTACGCTGTCATCAGCGCAGGCGCTGCTATTGGAATCGTCTATCGAGATGCTTGCTTCGGAGTTGAGTGCGCAAGATACCTTTGGGAAGTCCACGGCAATCGAGGCAGCTCTACGGCTA
>CAXMOH010000484.1:0-5200 GCA_964194855.1 uncultured Hyphomicrobium sp. | reverse complement strand
GCGCTTCCGCCGGGCCGGCGCCGGCAGCAAGGACGAGGGGCAGGGCCTGGGTCTGAGCGGTCACCGCCATCCGGTCCTGTTCCCCTTCTTTGCGGGACGCTCTCAATCGCCCGACTCGCCCATCAGGCCACCCGCTCGCCTCCGAGGGACGGACGTCCCTGACCCTTTGGACCGCTGGTCCTCCGAAAGGTTGGCTCTCAGTCGAAGCCGCTCCACGAGGATCGGCCCTCCGGCCTGCATTCGCAACGTGACGGCTGGCTCGCCGATTCGGACGGAGAAGCTCGCCACGAGTCCCCCGGCGTCCGGCTCGAAGGAGGCCCGGCGCCGCGGGCTCCCCGGGGCGTCCGGGACGACTTCGAGCATCCCCCACGGGGGACCTGTCCCGAGCACCTGGCCCAGAACCCCAAGCTCGTACGTCCCGGCGGGCAGGGCCAGGCGACGACCCAGTGGCGCCCCGTCGGGATGCCGGTGCGGCTCGTAGAGCGGGCCCCATCCCAGGGTCGCCGGGCTCCATTCGCCCTCGGCCGAGCGCACGGTCGTCCAGCCCGGGGCCAAAAGCGCGGGCCGGCCCACGAGACGAACGGAGTCGCGGTCCCGAGTCCGGGGCTCGGCCACCCACCCCGCCACCTGCGCCGCCGCGATCCATCCGAGGCCGGCGACGGCCACACGCACGGCGGTCGGCCGCTTCGGACGCCAGGGCACGGCGAGGAGGAGGCTCACCGCCCAGATCCCGGCCAGGGCGTCGTGGTGCGGCTCCTGAAGCACGTACCCGGGCAGAAGGCCGGTCCACTCCTGGGCGCCCGAGCGCTCTCGGAAAAGCGGCGCGGTCTCGTCCCGATCGCGGTGCACGAGCCGCGGCTGCCAGGCGCCTTCCAGACCGACCCACAGGCCCCATCCCGCGAGCAACGCCACCCCCGCGGTCAGCCCCCGCCGCTCCCAGACCAGCGCCACCAGCACGGCGAGCACCCCGACGATCGGTACCAGGAAGCGACCGGGCGGATTGAAGCCGCCCCGCCACATGTGCCACGACCCAGCCGTCAGGACCACGACGGCGACGAGCGACAGCGCCGCCACCGCCTGGACCCGGTCCTGGCGCCACAGGGCGACGAGGCCCGGTATTGCAAGGAGAAAGACGGGGGCGTACACCAGCAGTCCGAACTCCTGATCCAGGAAGAGGCCTGGAAGTCCCTCGGGCAGCGTGTCGAGGGCCAGCTCGGGACGCCGACCGTAGACGCGCCGGGGGTCGAGGAAGCCGTAGAGGAGCTGATGGTAGAGAGCGATCCCCGCCGCCGAGACGACACCAGGCACGACCAGCGCCAGCGCGGGTGCGACCCGGCGGTGACGCCACAACGCATGCAGCACGACGATGACCGCCAGCGGCGCATAGCGGACGTTCAGCCACGGTAAGGCCGCTGCGGCCAGACCGATAGAGAGTGCGCCCCCCAGACCCAGTCCCGGCGAGCGCCCCCGCCGCAGAGCGAACGCCACGGCGAGGGCGGCGGGGATCTCGGTGAAGACGAGCCCGACGTAGTACAGAAGCGGGGGCGTGAGGGCGAACAGCCATCCCGCGGCCTCCGCAACTCCATCCCGCCCGGTCAGCTCCCGCACCCACTCCCGGATCTCTCGGGCCAGGTGCGCGGCCAGAAGCGCCAGGAAAATGGAGGCGCCGGTGTAGCCCGCCAGCGCGTAGGCCGGGAGCACCAGGAGCGACAGGCCCACGGCGTGGAGCGAGTAGATCGCGCCGTCCTGTCCTCGCACCCGGTAGTGGGGTTCGAGCGGTGCATCCTTGAAAACGGTGTATCGCCCCTCGGCGTAGTCCTCTTCGAGCGAGAGGTCGCCGTCCCGCAGCAGGCTCTCCGCCACCATCAAGTAGTGAGGCTCGTCCCCCTCGGGTCCGACCTGAAGCTGGACCCGGCCAGCCGCCACCACATAGAGGAGGAAGATCGCCGGCAGGAAGATCCGACGCGCCGGCCAGCGGCCCACGCCCACGGCGACGATCGCCAGCCCGGCCAGGCCCAGGGCCAGGAGCGGAGGACCGGTGACAGCTCGGACGCCGGCCAGTGGCACACCCCCCACGATCAACGCGCCAGGAAGCAACAGCCCGGCGCACGCCACCAGGGCACTGCGGCCCAGTCCGGAAAGAGCCAAACCGGCGATGGCGAGGAGGACCAACCCGGCGGCGGCGGCGCCCGCCCAGCCGAGAAGGATCCCTCCCGGACGGGCGGCGGCGCCCCCCACGCCGAGCAGGGTCACGAGGGCAAGGCCGCCCGCGCCAGGCAGCCAGCGTCGATGGTCGCGCGACGGCTGAGCCAAGACGCCGCGATTCTACGGCACTCGACGGCGAGACGAGTGCTTGCCCCCGCGGCCCCCCCGGGGCCATAGTTGAGGAGAGGAGAGGGCCATGGCTGCCACGAGACGATGGCTCTGGGTCGCACCAGTGCTGCTGGCGTCCACCGTGTGGGCCGACGAGGTCCACATGAGGAGCGGGGGCGTGGTGCGAGGCGTGATCGTCGAGCACACCGCCGAGGTGGTGGTGATCGAGACGGGACCCGGCCGGGTCACGCTTCCCCTCTCCCAGGTGAACCGGCTGGTCGAGGCCGACTCGGCGCTGGGAGACTTCTACAGCCAGGAGGCCTCGCTCGCCCCCAACGATGCTCAGGGCTACGCCCGTCTGGCCCGCTGGGCGGAAAACCATGGCCTCGCCACCTACGGGCGCCAGACGTGGCAGCGGGTCCTGAAGCTCGACCCGCGCCACCCCGAGGCCAACGCTGCCGTCGGGCGCACCTACTACGACGGCTCGTGGATGCCCACGAGAGAAGCCTATCGACGCCAGGGGTACATCCCGTTCGAGGGAGGCTGGGTGACCCCGGCCGAGCACGAAGCGCTCCTCCGCGAACGAGCTGAGCTTCAGGTCGCAATGGCCGGCCGGCGCGAGGCGGAGATGCGTGTGCGCGAGGCCGAGGCCCGAGCACGGGAGGCCGAGGCCCGGGCTCGCCAAGCCGAAGCGAACGCCGAGCAGGGCGACCAGTCGGCCGGCGGCATCCCCTACTGGTGGGTCCTGGCCGGAGGGTCGGGCGGGCCAATCGTCGGGCCCATCGTCGGTCACCCCAGGCCGCCGCACACCAGGCCCGGGCGACCGGGCCATCTGCCGGCCCGCCCCCCTGCCGCCGGCAGCGCGAAGCCGGGCCGTTCCATCTGGGGCACTGCCACTCCCGCCCGGCGCCCTGCGGCCCGCACGCAACGCCGCTCGAGCTCCCGCTCCTCGGGGTTGGCGGCCAGCATTCGTTGACTTTCGCCTGACTTTCGCCTATCTTTTCGGGTGAGGAGAATTCCATGCATCTCACCCGCCGGCAGAAGGAAGTCCTCGATTTCCTCAACGACTACATCCAGCAACAAGGCTACGCCCCCACCATCGAAGAGATCGCCGCCCACTTCTCCCTCCGCTCCCTCGCTACCGTCCACAAGCACCTCTCGAACCTGCAGGAGAAGGGTCTCATCCGCCGGGAGTGGAATCGCAGCCGCGCCCTCGAGCTGGTGCCCACCGAGGTGAAGGTCGAAGCGGTGGAGTTGCCCCTTCTGGGGCTCGTGGCCGCCGGCTCGCCCATCGAAGCCATCGAGGCCAGCGAGACCATCTCCGTACCGGAGAGCATGGTGGGCCGCCGTGAAACGTACGTTCTCCAGGTCAAGGGCGACTCCATGATCGACGAGCAGATCCGGGACGGAGACTACGTCATCGTCGAAAACCGCCAGACCGCGGACGACGGCGAGATGGTCATCGCTCTGCTGGACGGGGAGAACGTCACCCTCAAAAAGCTGTACCGCGAGGGCGGCGGCCGGGTGCGCCTCCAGCCCGCCAACGCACGGCTCGAGCCGATCTTCGTCGACCAGGACCGCATCCGCATCCAGGGGGTCGTGATCGGCATCCTGCGGAAGTACTGACCCGTGTCGCGGTACACTCGGCCTCGGAGGCATCTGAATGGCCGAGGAGAAGAAGGCAGCGATCAACTTCACAGTCGTCCCCGACGAGACGTCCGAGATCCAGCGGATCTACAGCAACTTCTGCGCGATCCAGAACTCGCCCCTCGACTTCACGCTCACGTTCTGCGAGATGCTCCCCCCCAGCGAGAAACAGCTGCGGGACGCACAGAGCAGCCATGTGGTGAAAGCTCCCGTCCGGGCTCGCCTGGTGGTTCCCGTGCAGATGATCCCCGGCCTGATCGCCGCGCTAAAGGACAACTTCCGCGGATACCAGGAGTCCTTCGGCCAGCAGCCCAAGGGCCCCCTCAACTAACCGCCATTCCCGGACCTCCTGCGCCGGGGCTCAGCCCTAGACTGAGTGTGTGAAGGACCGGACCCGCAGCATCCTGCACGTCGATCTCGACCCGTTCATCGTGTCGGTGGAGCGGAGCCTCGACCCCTCGCTCCGCCAGCGGCCGCTGGTCGTGGGCGGCGACGAGGACGGCTCCGGGTTCGTGGCGGCGGCCAGCGAAGAAGCGCGCGAAGCAGGGGTGAGGGTCGGCCAGCCTCTCTTGCAAGCCCGACGCCTCTCGCCCGATGCCGTCTTTCGCCCCGGCAACCTGGACACGTATGGCCGGGTCGGGCAAGACGTCACTGCCGTCCTTCTCGCCGAGAGCCGCCGCGTCGAGCGGCCCTCGGCGGACGAGGCGTACGTCGATCTGACGCCCGAACAACGCGACGCCCCGCGGCCGATCCGCGCCACCGAGACCATCCGAGACGAGCTCCAGCGGCGCCTGGGGCTCGACGCGTCCCTCGGCCTCGCCAGCTCACGCCTGGCCGCGCGAATCGCCTCGGGCCTGGCCAAGCCCCGCGGGCTCCTCGTGGTCCTTCCGGGATACGAGCTGTCCTTCTTCGCCAGGAGGCCCCTCTCGGCCCTCGGCGACCTGCCCCCGCACCTCGAAGCGGCTCTCGAGCGAGCCGGTTTGGCGACGCTCGGTGACGTGGCCGACGCGGACGAGGCGGTCCTCGAGACCGCGGTCGGGCACCGGGCCGCCCGGGGGCTGAGTGCAGCCGTGCGGGGAGAAGGCGAGAAGGCGGTGGCTCTGGCCACGCCACCGACGTCTTTGTACGAGGAGGCCCAGGTCCGCGATCCTCGAACCGACCTCGAAGCCCTCGAGCAGATCGTCGAGGCCCTGGCCCGACGCGCCGCGCGCCGGCTCAAGCCCTTCCAGCTCCTCGTCCG
>CAXMOH010000483.1:0-3250 GCA_964194855.1 uncultured Hyphomicrobium sp. | reverse complement strand
GGAAGCTCGGGTCTGCGATCCCTCCCAGGTCCCGGCTGCGGAACTCGCCCTCGACGAAGCCCTCGTAGTGGCCCCAGGCCACCGGCACCACCACCTCGATCTTCCCCGACCGGTTGAACAGCCCGATGGTGCGCACGTAGGCCAGGGGAACGACGCTCTCGTTTCCGTTGGCGCCCTCGATCGGGAGGGCCGGGTCGAACGCCAGGCTTCCCCTGGCGAAGGAGTAGCCAAAGGCCACGGCGTTGAGGCCCACGGGGGCATTCCGGTAGAGCCGGGGTTCCAGGACCTGGGCCGAGGCCCGCGTCATGGCGAAGGCGGTCACGACGAGCAGGCCGGCCACGCAACATCTCCGGTCGCGAGCCCATCTCACGCGGGCTCCTGTCTCGCTCTCGGCGTCGTCTGGCCCTGTCTGCACCGGAGCATCAACTCTCTCTCATCCCCTCGGGCGGATCGTTCTGCAGCACACGGAGCTCCTCGATGGTGCCGAGGACCTCTGCCGCACCCTTCAGGGCGCGGAAGGTGGGCGAGTCCATGAACGACTCCAACCCGCCCGCTTCCTCGCCGTCGGCCATCCAGCAGAAGACGCTCCGGTCGTCCACATCCTGCAGGACAAGGGTCCGACGGAAGTGCCTCTTTCCCTCGCAGCAACGACTGCACCGACTGTGTGAATTCCAGCCGCTTGTCGGGTGGCACGCGTGCGACGAGGCGTAGGGACCACATGAAAGGCTCGCTCCTCCAGAGCGTGACTGTCCTTGTCCGACTCAAAAAGGCCGAATCAGAGCGATTCGCAGTGTTGGTGCTCTATGGAAGAAGCCTGCCAGGAAACGACCCTCTCCGAGGATTCCACTCAAGTCGTTGAGGGGTCCGCGCTTCGAGCGTCTGCCAGAGACAGTACTGTATCCCAAGGGGCCACCAAATGCGGTGGGCCACCAAATACGGTGGGCGCCCCAGGGCGGGAGCAACCCTCGAACAAGCCTAGGAGCGTGGTACCGAGGGGCGGTAGAGCCCGAGTTTGCGCATCCGGTTGCGCAGCGTATTGGGGTGTAGTCCCAGGAGCCGTGCGGCGCCCTGCTCGCCCTCGATTCGCCAGTCGCGCTCCTCCAGCACGTGGAGCACATAGGCGCGCTCCACGTCCTCGAGCGTGCCGCGATTCCCAGGGACCAGCTCCTGCCCGCCGCTGGCACGCGCTCGCCCCGTGAGTCGCGAGGCGAGCCTCAATGGCCCGCCGGCCGACGTGACGACCGCCTGCTCGAGGACGTTGGACAGCTCCCGGATGTTCCCGGGCCAGCCGTGGGCGCAGAGCGGCGAACGAAGGTCTCCACGAGCAGCGGAATGTCCTCGCGGCGCTGCCGGAGCGGTGGGACCGTGAGGGGGAAGACGTTGAGCCGGTAGAACAAGTCTTCGCGGAAGCGGCCCTGCCGCACCTCGTCGTCGAGCCGGCGGTTCGTCGCCGCGATCAACCGCACATCGACCTTGAGGGTTCCTCCGCCGCCGATGCGCTCCACAACGGCTCGCCGCGGGCGGCGGCCCGGATCAGGGCCGGGGAACCGGGCTGCTAGAAACCCAGGGCGAAGAGGAGCGCGTCTCGGATCTCCGCCATGCGGCGCGAGGGAAGCGTCGTGATCAGGGCACCGAGACGGCCCCTGGCGACAGTCTGGACGTGATCGAGGCTCACCGCACAGGGCTCCGGCAAGCCGTCGTCCGGGCCGAGGCGGACCTCGGAGGGAATGTCGCGTACGGTCCTCGTGATCGGAGCGATGGTCGTCTCACCCAGGTATTCCAGGATCGAATCTCGGGTGAGGATCACCACCGGGCGCTTCTTGTCCGGCCGCGGGAAGCGGTACCACCTCACTTCGCCCCACCTCAGTCGGGCCACACCTGCTCCGAAGCCCAGTCGTCGAACTCGCCCCGCTTCGCGGGCCTGGCCTCGTAGCCGCGGCGATGCCGGCGCTCCTTCTCCAGCGTCGCGAGGCGCGCCAGGGCGTTCCGCAGCGCATCCCGGGTGAAGGCAGAGCGGGTGGTCCCGAGCTTCCGGGCGGCTCGGTCTACCCGGGTGACCAGCCGCTCGTCGAGAGTCATCTGCACCGTTCTCATTGAGCCAATTCTATCGCTATTCTTATGTGGACGCCAATCCACATCGATTCCAGACCCAGACCGCTGCTCTCAACCCCGGTCGACGGGTGCTTGCGGTGATCCCGGGCTGTCATTCAAGGACGGGAGGGCTCGATCCCGTCCTCTTTCACGAGGGCGATCCAATGTCCGGGGCCGGGAGGCTCGAGAGGCAGCGGGTGGCCGCCGGGCACGGGGCGCGGGGTGATCCAGCGTGACGCGAGGACGTCGAGCCAGACGAGCGACGCCTCGCCGTCGAGGCCGCTCAGGTCGAGGGTGACGCTCCCCCCTTCGGGGAAGTAGACCGCGTAGTCCCGGCCCGGCAGTGCGCGGCAGTAGGCCTCGTTGTCCTCGCGCTCCCCGAGGAGGTCGTTGTGGGGAGCCGCGTCGAACCACTCCATCCGGTCGCTGAGGTCGCGTACGCTGCGGATGACGGCCTGGGCTGCATCGCTCAGGCCGATGCCGCTCGGCGGACGGTGGAAGCGCACGCTGGCCGCTCCGAAAAGCGCGCTCTTTATGAACTTGGCGATGGCCTCGTTCGCGTCGCCGCCGTGGCGTCCGCCGTCGGAGCCGTACGTCTTGACGTTGTTGACGGGCCGAAGGTGGTTCGCCCGTCGCAGCCGCTCGATCTGCCGGAGGCCGTTGTCCCAGTGGGCCTGCCCGCGCTGGTGGTTGTTCTGGCTGATGTCGACGAACGAGTACGTCTCGGGGTGGTCGAAGCTCTCCCTGTGGGAGATGTGGTCCAGGTCCCAGGGGTCCCACATCTCCGTGGTTTCGGCCACGAGGCCGGCCTCCACCGCCTTCTTCTTGATGTAGTCGGACCAGAAACGACCCCAGGCGGCGGTGACCGAGGTCTCGTTGTCCATGCAGTAGAGGACGTTCCCTTGGCGCAGCGTGTACGAGAGCAGCTTGTCTACGAAGCGCTGTTGGTAGGTGAGGACAGGCATGTTGTTGTCATGATCGGGCACCGACCAGAAGAAGCGGTTGTCGCAGTAGACGGGGTGCGTCGGCACCTCGATCGGCAGCTTCGTCCGCTCGGCGGTGTAGCTGGAGGTGTTCTTCGGGTTGAACGGGTTGGCATCCCAGTTGTCGCGATAGAAGTCGAAGGTGGCCCACACCTCCACCTGCACGATGATGTCGC
>CAXMOH010000482.1:0-1983 GCA_964194855.1 uncultured Hyphomicrobium sp. | reverse complement strand
GAAGCGCTCCTTGTCCGGCTCCACCGACTCGAGGGCCCGGAACTGCAGCCACTGGCCGCCGAAGGCGTTGACGAGCGCGTCGACCCTGTGGTCGCCGAGCATGCGCCGCACCTGGGCCTCGACGACGGCGGGGTGGGCGAGGGCGCCGCGATCCGCGAGATCGAGGAGCTCGTCGTCCGGCATGCTGGCCCAGAGAAAGTACGAGAGGCGCGAGGCCAGCTCGTGGTCGGTGAGCGCCAGCCCGGGCAATCCGTCGTCGCTCTCGCGACCCTTTTCGATGCGAAACAAGAAGTCGGGAGCCACGAGGATCGCCTGAACGGCAACGGCGAGGCCCTCCCCGAACGACGAGCCTCGGTGGCGGGCATCGTCCATCAAGGAGACGAACGGCTCGACCTCGCGGCTGCGCACCGGTCTTCGAAAGGCCCGGCGGGCCAGACGTCTCAGGATGGCGCGACCGCAGCCTTTGTCGTGGCCGCCCTCGAGGTGACCGCAGACGTAGACCGTTTGGAGACTCTCATCCGTGGGCCCGCGAGCCGGGTCGTAGGGTCCCACGACCTCCAGGCGGATGACTCGCGCCTTGTTGACGAATGCTGTCTCGGCCAGCCTCTCCTCGAAGGCCTTTCGGGCCTTCTCGATCTTCTCGGGCGTGGCGTCTTTGGGGGGCTCGAACTCGGGCGGAGGGGGGACGGGCCGCTTCGAGGGGTTCGGGCCACCGTAGCTCGGGGGAAGCCCTTCGTAGAGCCGGACGATCGCCGCGGCGAAGCGCCGCTCTCCGGTCGCCACGCGGGCACGGAGCTCGACCGTCTTGCCGCTAAAGTCCTGCCGATCGCTGTAGAACGAGCCCAGGCCCTCGGGGTCGAGGGTCAGCACCGCCTGCTCGTGGCCGTCGACGAAGAGGCCCACTTCGAGAGGCTCCGAGCCGGCCGGGCGGCTGCCGCCGAGGACGGCGCGCAGCACGTACTCCCCATCCACGGGGAACCGATGGACCGCGTGCAGGGAGTTCGCGAGGCTCAGGCCCGTCGCATCGTAGTCGTTGAGGGCGATCGCGCTCGGCTCGATGGTGGCGCGTCTCGGCTTGAGCCTCACGAGAGCCGCTCCCCGGGGAGTGGGGCCAAGGAGAGCCGCCCGGGCGACCCGCTCCGCGGCAAGGAGATACTTTTCGAAGAGCGTCGGAGAGAGCGAGAGGACGTCGCCGTTGTTGTCGAAGCCATAGCCGGAGTCGTCCTGCGGGAAATCGTCCGCCGGCCGGAGCTTCACCCCGAGGAGGTCGCGCACGGTGTTGTTGTACTCGGTGCGATTCAGCCGGCGGGCCGTGACCCGACCGGGATCGGGCGGGGCCTCCGCGTCGGCCCGCTCGAGGGTCTCTTCGATCCACTCGGTGAGCGCATCCAGCTCGTCATCCGACAACGCCGGAAACGGTGCGGGGGGCATGACCCGGGTTCGCACCGTCTGGACGACTCTCTCCCAGATGTGGGGATCGGCGACGACCGACGTCGCGTCAGCGTAGGCCTCCAGGTTCAGGTCGGCGTTGCGGACGTCGGAGTTGTGGCAGACGTAGCAACTCTGCTCGAGGATGGGCTGAACCCGCGACTCGAAATCGGCGGCGGGCGCGTTGCCTCCAGGAACCAGACCGAGCAGCACGGGAATGACCCACGTCCTGGACACGACACCTCCGAATGGGCGAGACGGTCCCCGCCACCAATATACCGACTCCGACCATCCGGCGCGAGCGTGGCAGGGAGGGGGGGTGCCGATACTCACTGACGAAGCTCCGCCCTCGTATAGACGTCGGCCGTCCAGGCGACGGACGAGCTGCGGCTCACGAGGTCGAATCCTCGAGCCTGGACGAAGGTCTCCATCGACGTCGTCGAGTGCACGAAGGAGCGGAAGGGGTTGCCCCGGATGCGCCGGACGCCGTTGTCGAGCCCCAGGACGCTCCGCACGTACCACAGGTCACGGGGATAGGAGAAGGCCACGAAACGT
>CAXMOH010000481.1:0-6562 GCA_964194855.1 uncultured Hyphomicrobium sp. | reverse complement strand
CGACCACGAGGAGCGTGAGGAGAGTCGTCACGCTCGAGACGATCAGGCTGTTCTTCAGGGCGAACAGGACCTGCCTCGCCTGCCCCGAAGCCGTCTGCACGGTGCCATCGGCAAAGTGGTAGTCGAAGCCGACGATGTTGAAGAAGTTGGCCAGGCTGGGATCCGGCGGCAGCACCAGGGGCGGAAAGCTGAAGATATCGATGACTCGCATGAACGCGAGGCGCAGGAGCCAGCACACCGGCAGCAGGGTCCAGGCGAGGGCGGTCAGGATGGCCAGGTGCTTGTAGATCTGCTTCGGCATCAGCGCGTCTCCTCCCGGCGCCCCCAGAGGAGGTACAGCAAGAGCGTCGAGCCGACGATCAAGACCAGCAGGAGGAACGACATGGCCGATCCGTAGCCCAGAAGCAGCTGCTTGAAGCTCACGTCGTACAGCAGAAAGGGGGCCACCGTCGAGACGTCCCCCGGCCCGCCCCGGGAGAGGATGTAGACCAGGTCGAACTGCTTGAGCGTCAGAACCGTGGCGATCGCGGTGAACACGAACAGGGTGAACCGCAGCGGCGGCAGCGTCACGTGGAAGAACTTTTCGACCAGGTTCAACCGGTCGATGTCGGCCAGATGGTAGAGCCCCGCGGGTATCGTGTTCAGGTTCGCCAGGAGGAAGAACGCGACCAGTGGCGCCATGTTCCAGGCGTTGGCCAGCGCCAGGACCTCGATCACGAAACGGCTGGTGATGAAGCTGACCGCCCGGTCGAATCCCAGGGCGTACGAGATCGAGGTGGCGATGCCGCTTTGCCCCCTGGCCAGGTAGAACCACATCACGCCGGTGCCATAGAGCGAGATCGCCCAGGGCAGGATGATCAGGGTTCGAACCAGCCCCCGAAAGCGCATCTTCATGTTCATCACGAGGGCCAGGGCCAGGCCGCCCGATACGGTCAGGATCACCGACTCGACCGTGAAGCGGATGGACACCAGGATCGAATGCCAGAATTCCTCGCTGGCGACGGCCTGGGCGAAGTTGGCGCCGCCGACATACTCGGCGCGCATCTTGCCAAAGAGGAACTGGACATCGTGCAGGCTCAGCCAGATGGCGTAGACCATCGGGTAGCCCATCACGAGAAGGAGGAACAGCAGCACGGGCAGCGACAGCAGCAGTGCGAACTGCAGGTTCGAGAGCTGGTTGGTGGATCGTTGCACGTTGCTGGCCTCGGCGGGTCGTTTGGCTCCCCCACCGGCGCGCTCGCGCCGGCGGCGTCCGGCACTACCGGATGTCGTACTTCTCGTTCAGCCGGGCGATCTCCCTGGAGACACCGTTCACCACATCGCCGACGGGTTGATCCTTCAGCAGGAAGTTGCCCAGGACCTTGCGCAGGTAGGAGTTGAGCTCGTCGGACCAGACGACGTTCCAGACGCCATTGGGATGGGGCGTATGGGCGTACAGATCCAACAGGCTCTGGACCATGCCCTCGGAACCGAGAAAGCCCACCATCGCTTCCCTGGAAGCTTCGCTCTCCATCACGGGTCGGTAGGCCGAGAACAACATCGAAGTCTGCATCCAGCGGGTAGCCACGGCGATCTCGCCGGCGTCGTCCTTGTATCCGTACCAGCTCACGAACCTCTTCACGTCCCTGTCCAGCGAGGCACCCCGTTCCCGAGAGGTGGTCAGGTACAGCGCGCTGTCGAGCAGCCCCCAGCTCGCACCGTCGTACGGCACCACGTCGACGTGCCCGGCAAGCGAAGAGCGCTGGGGATTGTTGAACTCCGCGAGGTTGTAGGAGGCCTGCGAAGAATACAGGTATCGACCGGACGAAAACCCTTCGACCAGGGAAGACTCGGTATACGAGAGAACCTCTTCATCGACCGCACCCGACTTCCACAGCCGTTTCCAGTCGCGCAGGGTCTCTCCGGCCGGACCGTCGACGCTCAGCATGGGCTCGTGGGTCTCCGGGTCGGCAATCGTGCCGCCACGGTTCAGGACTTCCCAGACGAAGGCCCAGGAGATGCCGTAGTACTCGTTGAACCAGTGGGGCAGATAGAGGTCTCGTTCGCCGTTCCTGGTGAGCCGGTCGATCTGGTCGTAGAGCTCGTCCCAGTTCCCGGGGTAGTCCTTCTCGTTCATGCCCAGCGCCCGCAGGCGCTTCGTGTTCACCGCCGTCAGACCGCGGATCGTCAGAAAGTAGGACAGGCCCAGCAGCTTTCCCTTGTACGTCCAGGCTTCGCGGATATTCGGGTACATGTCGGCACTGGCCTGCTCCGCGGCGGGCAGCTCGTCCGCCGGAAGAATCCAGCCGGCTTCCATGAACCGTACCGCGGTGGAAGGGTTGGCATAGATCATGTCGAGACGATCGCCGGCGATCAGGGACTGTTCCATCAGCGACGGGTAGTCGCCGGTCACCGTCTGGTAGTCGACATGGCCGTTGTGGCGGCTGTTGTATCGGTCGGTGTTGCTCTGCACGATGTCGGGCTTGTATTGCCAGCCCCGGAAGTAGACCGTTTCGCCGCTTGTGGCGGTCAGGTCGTTGGCGCACAAAGGCCCTGCCAGGGTGGCCACGGCGGTCACCCCGGCCAAAAGGACCTTGCTGCACAGCTTCATCTCTTGACCTCACCTGCCAGAGACACGGCCGATCGCCTCGAGCTCGGGGTTCACCAAAACAGGTGGCCCGATCCGGCAAACGCTATCATGATCGAACAAAGGGGTCCTTATGAGTTGGCTGAAGGAAGTGTTCGGCGTGCCGAGGCCGGTGATCGGGATGTGCCACCTGAGCGCGCTCCCGGGCGATCCGGCGTTCGACTCCGCCGGTGGCATGAAGGCTGTGGTGGACCGCGCTGCCAGGGACCTCCAGGCCCTCCAGAAGGGGGGGGCCGATGCGGTCATGTTCTCCAACGAGTTCAGCCTTCCCTACCTCACGAAGACCGAGCCGGTCACGGCCACGGCCATGGCCCGCGTCGTCGGAGAGCTGCTGGGCCAGATCGAGGTTCCGTTCGGGGTGAACGTTCTCTGGGACCCGGTGGCGAGCGTCGACCTGGCAGCCGCCACCGATGCCCGCTTCGTTCGTGAGATCTTCACCGGGGTCTATGCCAGCGACTACGGCCTGTGGAACACGTCCTGCGGGGAGTCGGCCCGACATCGTCAACGTGTAGGGGCCGGTGGCGTGCGTCTGCTGTTCAACGTTGTCCCCGAGTCCGCCGTCTCTCTGGGGGGCCGCGTCCTGGAAGACATCGTGCGGTCGACGGTCTTCAACGCTCGCCCCGACGGCCTGTGTGTGTCGGGCCTGACGGCCGGAGCACAAACCGATCTGGCCGATCTGCAGCGCGTCAAGACGGCCGCCGGCGCCACGCCGGTCTTCGTCAACACCGGTGTCAACCCCGGCAACGTCGACGAGCAGCTCGCCGTGGCCGACGGGGCGGTGGTGGGCACCTTCTTCAAGCGCGACGGTGTTTTCGAGAACGAGGTCGACGGTGAGCGTGTCGCACAGCTGATGAGCAGGGTCCGGGCCCTCCGGACCGAGCTGGCGTAGCTTCAGGAGCCTCCCGTGTTCGTTGGTGTCGACATCGGAACGTATGAAGCGAAGGGCGTCGTTCTGGACGATTCCGGCCACGTGCTGGCGTCGGCTCGGCGGCGCCACGACCTCTCCGTGCCCGAGCCGGGCTTCGCCGAGCACGACGCCGAGAGCGTGTGGTGGACGGGGTTCGTCACCGTCGTCCGCGAGCTGCTCGCCTCCAGCGCGGTCGTTCCGGAGACGGTCAAGGGCATCGGTTGTAGCGGGATCGGTCCCTGCGTGCTGCCACTCGACGCCGATCGGCGAGCGCTTCGACCGGCGATACTCTACGGAGTCGACACCAGGGCCAGTCGTCAATGCGAGTCTCTGACCGAGAGCCTCGGGCGGGAAGCGATCCTCCACCGAACCGGCGCGGCGTTGACGTCGCAGGCTGCCGGGCCGAAGGTCGCCTGGGTGCGAGACCAGGAACCGGAGGTCTACGACCAGACCGACCTCTTCGTGACGTGCCAGGGATATCTCGTGGGTCGCCTGACCGGCTGCTGGACCATGGATCACTCGACCGCCGCATACTACGGCCCGTGCTACTCGCTCATCGACTCCGCTTGGGACGCCGAGTGGAGCGATGCGGCAGGCGCCAAAGGGCGTCTCCCGGAGCTGCATTGGAGTACGGACGTGGTCGGGGCTGTGACGACCGAAGCCAGCGCGGCCACAGGCCTCGCCGTCGGTACCCCGGTCATTGCTGGCGCACCCGACGCGCCGGCCGAGGCCATCGCCGCGGGAGTCACTCGACCGGGCGATCTGATGATCATGTACGGGTCGAGCATGTTCCTGATCGAAGTGCTGGACCAGCTCGTCGTGGACCCGCGAATGTGGGCGGCGCCCTTCGTGTTCGATGGAAGCTACATCATGGCCGGTGGGACCTCGACCGCCGGTACGGCAACCCGCTGGTGGCTCGACATCCTCGGGCGCTCGGGTGCGGGCGACGACGATCTGGCGTTTGGCGATCTCGTTGATGAGGCGGCCGCCGTCGAGCCGGGCTCGGATGGGCTGATAGCGCTTCCCCACTTCAGCGGAGAGCGGACCCCATTGAACGACCCCGCGGCACGAGCGGTCTTGAGCGGTCTCGACCTCACTCACACACGGGGCCACATCTTCCGTGCGCTGCTGGAGGGCATAGCGACCGGTGTTCGGTGGAACATCGACGTGCTGCGGGAGATCGGGGCGGCGCCCGTCCGTGTTCGAGGGGTCGGCGGCGGCACCCAGAACCGCGTGTGGACTCAGGCTATCTCGGACAGCCTTGGGCTTCCCCAGGAGATCGTCAGGTCAAACGCAGCCCATGGTTCAGCGCTGTTGGCTGCAGTGGGGGTCGGGGGACTCGACCGGGGTGCCCTCGGAGGGCTGGCGGAAGTGGCCGCCGTGATCCAGCCACGAGCGGAGTATCGCGAGAGCTACGACAGACTGGCAAGATCGGCCCGAAACCTGTACGAAGCCGTACAGAACACGAGGGAAGGAACCACCAGGTGATCAACGATTCGAACGGCTGGGAACGGGTCGCAAGGGTCCTGGTCGAATACTCGGCGAAGGTACAGCCGGGCGAGAAGGTCATGATCGCCATGACCGAGCTCCATGCCTATCCGCTCACGCTGGCCGTCTACCGCGAATGCCTGCGCGCTGGAGGATTGCCACAAGCTCAGCTCTTGAGCGCAGCCATGAAGGACGCGGTGATGCGTCTCGGCGATGCCGGACAGGTCGCGTGGGTGCCCGAGATCGAGGCCCATGGAATGGAGTGGGCCGACGTCTACTTCGGCCTTCGCGGGGCTTCGAATCTGTTCGAGCACGCGGGCGTGCCCGCGGAGGCCCTCGCCGGGCACCAGAAGGCGATGGGCACGATCTCGTCGCTCCGCTGGGAGAAAACGCGCTGGTGCCTCGTGCGCGTCCCCGACGAGACCATGGCCGTCACCGCTCGCACCTCGACCGCCGCGCTCGAGAAGATGTTCCTGGACGCGTGCGCCCTGGATTGGGTCGCGAAGGGCAGGGAATGGCAGACGACAGCCGAGAGACTCACCGCGGCGAGCGACATCAAGCTGGTCGATGACGGCACGAACCTGTCGTTCAGCACACGGGGTCGACGCTGGGTGGTGTTCGCAGGCGAGAAGAACCTCCCCGATGGTGAGATCGCCACGGCTCCCGTCGTCGAGAGCTTGAACGGACAGATCTCGTTCAATCTCCCGGGAGTCCTGGGGGGCCGCATCGTCGAGGGGATACGCCTCGGCTGGAAGGACGGCGAGCTCGTCGAGGCCACGTCCTCCACGAACCAGGATTTCCTCCGGTCGGTACTCGACACCGACGGCGGGTCGTCCGTGCTGGGGGAGTTCGGCATCGGCGTGAACCCGAAGATCGACCGCTTCAGCTATGACATCCTGTACGACGAGAAGATGACCGGCACCGTCCACGCTGCCCTCGGACGCGCCTACCCCGAGTGTGGTGGCACGAACGCATCGAGCATTCACTGGGACATCGTCCACGACATGCGCCACGGCGGAAAGCTCTACGCCGACGGTCGCGAGGTCGTGCTTCCCACGTGAGAGAAACCATGCCCAACGAATACCTGAAGAAACTCGACCTCGGCGGCCGCCTGGCGCTGGTGACAGGCGCTGGCCAGGGAATCGGAGCGGCCTGCGCGGACGCGCTGGCAGCGACGGGCGCCACGGTCTATTGCAGCGACATCGACCTCGGTCAGGCCGAGAGCACTGCGGCCTCCCTGGAGCACCACGGGAACGGCGCTCACGCCGTTTTCCTGGACGTCACCGACAGCGCCGCGCTGGAGGCGGCGGCCCGGTCTCTTCCCACCATGGACATCCTCGTCTGCAACGCCGGGATAGTCGCCAACGCGCCGGCGGTGGACGTCGACAACAAGGAGTGGCTGCGGGTTCTGGACGTCAACCTGAACGGCGTCTTCTGGACGTGCCAGGCATTCGGACGCGGCATGCTGGAGGCTGGCCGAGGGAGCATCGTCAACATCGGCTCCATATCCGGGTGCATCGTCACCGTACCTCAGCAGCAGG
>CAXMOH010000480.1:0-4412 GCA_964194855.1 uncultured Hyphomicrobium sp. | reverse complement strand
ATTCTTCCCGGCGACCGTGACCTGACCCGATGCCGCCGCCCGTTCCAGATCCGTGAGAAGCGCCGATCGTCGGAGCCACCGGAGGAGAAGGGGCTGCCACTGGGAGAGCTCGGGGTCTCCAGGAGCCATACCCGTCCCGTGGGGGCCTTGAGCGAAAATGTGCAGCTCCGCCGGCACACCCGCTCGGTGCAGCGCCTGATAAAAGCGGATGCTGTGCTCGGGCACCACGGCGGGGTCCTGGTGCGTGTGAACCAGGAAGGTCGGCGGGGTGTCCGCGGTCACCTCGGCGTCGAGGCCTTTCCGGCTCGTCTCGCGCCCGAAGAGGTCGGGCGCGACGACGTGGTAGATCGGGACCAGGAAATCCGGGCGGCTGCTGTGGCGCTCGACGGGATCCTCGGCCGCCGGGTCCCCAGGGTCGAAGCTGGTCCCCGCCGCCGCGGTGAGGTTTCCACCGGCGGAGAAGCCCAGCATGCCAACGCGATTCGGGCTGACGCCGAAGTCCGCTGCGCGGTGCCGCACGTAGCGGACCGCCCTTTGAGCGTCGACGAGCGCCACCTCCCGCCCGTACCTGGGACCCACCCTGTACCGCAGAACGAAAGCGGCGATGCCATGACGGTTGAGCCAGCGGGCGACCTGCAGCCCCTCATGGTCCGACGCGAGGATGCGGAAGCCGCCGCCCGGGTTGACGATGACCGCCGTGCCGTTTGCGTCGGCCCGGTCCGGGAGATGGACCGTCAGCTGCGGCTGATCGACGTCTTCACTGCCCGCCGCCTCCGGCGCCCCACCCGGCCAGAGGAGGTAGGCCTGGTCGTGGTGCCGGGCCACGTCGGCCGCGAACCCCAGTACCGAAGACGAGACGAAGAGCGCCCCCGCCAACGCCGCGATCAGAAACGGACCTCGATCGTTGTTCATGTGAGGATGCTATCGCCCGCCCTCGGCCCCAGTCCACCCCACGGAGGAGTCAACGGGGATTGGCGGCTGTACACTCGAGTCGAGAAGCCATGGCCCATCGAGGAATTCCCACCCTTCTGCTCGCTTTGCTCGCAGCGACCTCTGGGTCAGCGGAGCCGGAAGGCCCGCCGGCCGGGGAGCGGGCGGGGGTGGACTGGCCCACTTTCCTGGGGCCGACAGGCGACAGCGTCTCCCCGGAAACGGGGATCCGCACCGACTGGAGTCGGGGGCTCCCCCTCGTCTGGCAGAAAGAAGTGGGCGAAGGCTACAGCATGGGCTCGGTGGCCGCGGGGCGCTTCTTCCTTTTCGACCGTGTCCGAGGCGACGCCCGCCTCAGAGCCCTCGATGCCGAAAGCGGCAAGGTCCTCTGGAGCACGACCTACCCCAGCCGCTACGAGGACCACTACGGCTACAGCACCGGACCCCGGGCCAGCCCGGTCGTGGACGGCGACCGGGTCTACACCTTCGGCGTCGAGGGGCGTCTCCGTTGCCTTCGGACGAGCGACGGGGAGCTGCTCTGGGACGTGGACACGGCCACGCGGGTTGGTGTCGTTCAGAACTTCTTCGGCGTGGGAAGCACTCCGGTCGTGGAGAAGGACCTGGTCATAGTAATGATCGGCGGAAGCCCTCCGGCTTCGCCCCCCATGCACTCCGGGGACGTCCAGGGCAACGGCACCGGGCTCGTGGCCTTCCACAAGCTGAGCGGCAAGGTGCGCTGGACCCTCAGCAACGAGCTGGCCAGCTACTCGACGCCGCGGATCCTGACCATGGGCGGACGACGACGGGGCTTCGCTTTCACGCGAGGAGGCCTGCTCGGCTTCGAGCCGGTCCGGGGAACCCAGGACTTCTTCTTCCCCTGGCGTAGCCGGATACTGGAGAGCGTCAACGCGGCCACCCCCGTGGTCGTGGACGACACCGTCTTCCTCTCCGAGACCTACGGACCCGGCAGCGTGCTCTTGAAGATCCCCCCGACAGGAGACCCCGAGGTCCTGTGGCGCGACTCCCGGAGGAACCAGAGTCTGCAGGCCCATTGGAACACTCCCGTGCACCACAACGGCCACCTGTACGCCTCCAGCGGCCGCGGCAGCGGGAACGCCGAGCTGCGCTGCATCGACCACCGCAACGGAAGGGTGAAATGGACCCAGCCCGGCCTCGGCCGCAGCACTCTCCTGCTAGTCGACGGTCACATCGTCGTCCTGACCGAATACGGCAAGCTCCTGCTCGTCCGCCCGAACCCGGAGCGCTACGAGCTGGTGAGCGAGCTCGAGCTTCAGGACGACAAGGGCCGCAAGCTGCTGCGCCATCCGGCGTGGAACCCGCCCATCCTGGCCCACGGCCTTCTCTACGTGCGGGGCAAGGATCGCGTGGTGGCCCTCGAGCTCATCCCCCGCTCGCCCTGAAACTCACTCGCGCCCTCAGGCCGAGGCGACGTCCACGGAGAGGACCTCGCCCTCACGACATTGCACGCGCATCTCCATGGGCCGGCAGCAGACGGGACCGTCCTCGACGTAGCGCTGCTCGCGCCCCCCCGTGGTGTCGATCGAGAGCGTGAAGGGCTCCCCACAGCTCGTGCACTCCACGGTGGCCTCCTCGATCATGCTTGACTCCGCTCCCTTCGGAGGAGATAGAAGAGGAAGCTCGCGGCCATGCCGGGGAGCACGTCGTAAATCGAGTCCGAGAGCCCAAGCCCGTATCGCCAGACGAGCATGCACACGAGGCCCGTGACGATCATCCCCAGGGCCGTTCTCGCGGAGACAGGTCGGCGAAGCGCCCGCACGATGAGCAGCGGCCCGAGAGCGGACGCCAACGCGGACCAGGCAGGCACCACCAACGCAAAGACACCGGCCGAGCCCGAAAGCGCAATGCCCAGAACGAGCATCGTCGTCAGCAGCGTCGCCGCTTTCGCGTGCCAGTAGGACTCTCGCCAACGGGGAAAGAGGTCCTGCGTCCAGGCGGCGGCACAGCTGAGGATCTGCGAGTCGGCCGTCGACATCGTGGCGGCGAAGAGCCCGGCGAGCACCAGCCCGACGAGGACGGGAGGCAGGAGGTCGGTCGCCAGCAGCGGAAGCGCCAGCTCCGGATCCAGCGCCTCCGACGGCTCCAGCAGCACGCGCGCCGTCAATCCCACGGTGATGCATACGGCTGAAAAGAGCCCGTACCAGACGACGTACACGCGGCGAGCCACGGGGATGTTCCTGGGATGATCGATCGCCATGGCCCGCACCATGATGTGGGGTTGCCCGACGACACCCACTCCGGCCACCACCCAGCTCACCAGATACACCGCGAAGCCGAACTTCAGGTCCTGCGGCATCGGGTCGACGAGGGCGGGATCGATGGCGCGCAGACTCGACCAGAGGCCGCTCACGCCGCCGGTCTCCCCGAGTGCGACCGCCACCAGCACTGACATCGAGCCGAGCATCAACACGGACTGGAGCACATCCGTCCAGATCGAGGCGCGAATCCCTCCTGCGAGACTGTAGATTCCCACGATCACGGCACCGATGACGGCCCCGGCCGCCAGATCCCAGCCGAACAACACACTCAGCGCCTTCGACCCCGCCTTGAGCTGCGCTGCTGCGTAGATGCCGAGAAAAAGAAGGGTGACGAGTGCCGCAACTCGAACGACCCACCGGCCCTCGGGGCCGAGCCCATCGCCGAGAAAAGACGGGACCGTCACGGTGCCCTGTTCCTCTGAGCGTTCCCTCAACTTCCGGTGGACCCAGCGCCAGGCCATATAGTCCCCGCTGATCCAGCCGACCATCAGCCAGCTCCCCGACACCCCCACCGCGTACACGTAGCCAATGAGCCCGACGAACATGTACCCGCTGTTGTTGGTCGCCGCTGCCGACAAGGCGACGGCCCAGGGCTTCACGCTACGGCTCGCGATGAGATAGTCCTCGGTGGTACTCACCCTCTTGAGAACAGAGAGGCTCCCCACGACGATGAAGGAGAGGAGAAAGAAGAGAAAGCTGAGGACCATGGGGTTCGTCATGGGCGTGGAGGCATGATACCAACGACGCGCGCTGACCACTCGACCGGGGTCTGTTGTCAGCGAGGTCCAGGATCTCCTATGCTTGCCCCAGACGCAGACCACCACTTCCACACATCGAATCAAGCCGGACTCCGGCTGGAAAGGGATGAGAATGCCCGTAGTCGTCGCCACACTGCAGGTCGAGGACTCAGCCAAGTGGGAAAAGGGATTCCGCACCCACGCCGACCTCTTCAAGAGCCAGACCGTCACCAAACCCATCCGCTACGCGATCAACGAAGGGAACCAGATCGTCATCACGTTCGAGCCGGAGGACGTCGACACATATCTCAAGGGGCTGGACTCTCCCGCGACCGCGGAGGCCATGGCCTTCGATGGTGTGAAGCGGGAGACGGTGAAGATCACCGTCCTCGACAAGACGTTCAACCTCTAGCGCTCCGACCCGGCCGCGTCCCGAGTTGATCGAGGA
>CAXMOH010000479.1:0-3944 GCA_964194855.1 uncultured Hyphomicrobium sp. | reverse complement strand
GGCCGCCGTCTCCGCAAACACGATGGCTCCTGTGCCGCGGCTGTCCGTGGACATCGACTTGAACTACGTGGGGACGGCCGATCGTGAGACGATGCTCGCTGATCGCCCGAAAGTGGAACAGGCGATCCAGGCCGTGTGTGGGCGGCTCGGCATCCAGGTCAAACGAGTGCCCTCGGGCCACGCCGGTGGGAAGTGGCGGCTCTCCTACACGACCGTCGCGGGACGGTCCGGTACACTCGAGCTCGACATGAACTTCATGTTGCGAACCCCTCTGTGGCCTCACGCCGCAGCCGACTCGGGTCCGTTGGGTGTCTTCGCTGCGACCGGCATTCCTGTCCTCGACCCTCATGAGCTCGCGGCGGGGAAGCTCGCGGCGCTGTTCGGCCGCAGCGCGAGTCGCGACCTGTTCGACGTCCGAGAGCTGCTGCGTCGAGGCGGGCTCGATCGGACGAAGCTGCGGCTGGGTTTCGTGGTGTACGGCGGATTCAACCGGCGAGACTGGCGCGAGGTGTCGTTCGACGATGTCCAGACAGACCCCGACGAGGTCGAGCGGCTGCTGGTGCCCATGCTCCGAGGCGACCTGGCCCCAGATCGTGACCACGTCCAGACTTGGACAGAGCAGCTCGTCACGGACTGCAAGGACCTGCTGTCCGTGGCGCTCCCGCTCGAGCCCCACGAGCGAGAGTTCCTCGACGAGCTGAACGATCGCGGTCACATCGCGGCGGAGCTGCTCACGGACGACGCGCGTCTTCAGGGCGTGATTCGGGCACATCCAGCGCTCCTGTGGAAAGCGCTCAACGTCAAGAGACACTTCGGAGCATCCGACACAAGCTGAGCCTGTTTCCTGCTCGATCGCCTGGCGCGCAGCTCGAATGGAACGACCCGAGAGAAGTAGACCCGCCCGGGCCCGAGGGCCGAACAAGCGGCGATCCTGCCGTTTGTTCGCGCGTAGTATGTGATTGTCTCCTCATATTCACGCCATCGGAACGACAAACTGGTGCAGAACCATTTCGACGACGTCAGATGGACTGCGACAATACGAGCCCCAGAGGCTCGGGGGAACGATAGGAGGTGTTCATGAGACTCGGGCGGACTCTATTGATGGCCACCCTCGCACTGGGAGCGGCCCACGGGTACGGCCAGACCATCGCGTTCGACGAGCAGAAGGCCGGCGAGGGGCCCGCGGGATGGACCTGCGCCCTCACGGGACAGGGGAAGCCGGGGGTCTGGACGGTGAGCCGGGATGAGACGGCCCCGAGCTCGCCTCAGGTCCTGGCTCAGGCGGATGGGGACACCACGAGCTATCGCTTTCCCCACTGCGTTCTCGACTCCGTGACGGCCCGGGACGTGGATCTCAGCGTGAGGTTCAAGCCCATCTCGGGAAGAGAGGATCAGGCGGGGGGGCTCGTCTGGCGGTACCGGGACAAGGACAACTACTACGTCGTCCGCGCGAATGCCCTCGAGAGCAACGTGGTCATGTACAAGCTCGAAAACGGCAAGCGCTCGGACCTCGATCCCGTCGGCGCCGGCCCCCGAGCCTACGGGAAGAAGGCGGAAGTCCCCTCGGGCGCCTGGAGCGAGCTCCGGGTGGTCGTGCGAGGCAGCCTCGCCTCGGTGTCCCTCAACGGCGAGAAGCTCTTCGACGTGGAGGACAGGACCTTCACCGAAGGGGGCAAGGTCGGCATCTGGACCAAGGCGGACTCGGTCACCCACTTCGACGACTTCACGGTCGCGGCGAAGGTCGCATCTCTCCTGGGCGAAGACGAGGCGTACCTCTGGGAATCCCGCCACACGTCGACAGTGCCGGAGATCGACGGCACCGTCGATCCGGTGTGGGAGACCGCAAAGCCGCTGCTCGTCACGGTCCGCGAGGCGTTCGGCGGGAACAATCCGGTGACGGTCGAGCTGCGGGCGCTAAACACGGACGTCGCGCTCTACGTCCTCGCCAGGTGGCCCGACGCGACGAAAAGCGACATGCGCGATCCCTACGTCTGGAGCTCGGCAACGAACGCCAATGAACGACCCTCCCACCCGGACGACCAGTTCGCCCTGGAGTTTCCCATGAGCGGGGAGTTCGACATCAGCATGCTCACCACGGAGCACGAGTACGAAGCGGACGTCTGGCATTGGAAGGCGGGTCGCGGGAACGCCGTCGGCTGGGTTGACGACAAGCGTCACATCATCAGCCAGACGCCGGTGCCGAAGGCGCGCAGCTACGAGCTCGGAGGGCATGGCACCGTCTATGTCGCTCGCCTGATGGACGGCGGCACGGCGTCGTACCGGCTGATCGAGCCGCCGAAGGTGCGAGGCGAGGACGTCGTCGACTCGTTCCGCCAGGGCCAGCCTTCCGACAGTCTTGCCGATGTTCGAGGGAAGGGCACTCACGACGGAGACGCCTGGACGCTCGAGATGTCCCGTCGCTTCGACACCGGCCACGACGACGACACCGTGATCGACCCGTCGAAGGAGATGGTGTGCGCCATCGCGGTCCTGAACGACGAGCTCTACTGGCGCCATTCCGTCTCGCCCAGGATCCGCCTTCGATTCCGGTAGGAGGCAGGTCACAGGCGCACTGTCCCCCATGAACGGTCCTCGAGAGCACACGAACGGTCCTTTTCGGCCAACGAACGGTCCCTGCGGCGCCGACGCCGAGCTGCGAAAGCCGCGGAGCTCGATCCCCGCCCGTAGCGCATCTTACGGTCCATGCTCCGGCAGAAGACATGCCTCAGAGTCGACTCGGGCCCCTGGGTGCTCGGCATCGCGTGCTAACCTCCGCCCGAATGAGCCGTCGAGTGGTTGTCATCGGGGGCGGAGCCATCGGGATGGCCTCCGCCTACTTCCTGAACCGCTCGGGATGGGACGTCACGGTGATCGATCGGGGCGAGATCGGTCACGGGTGCTCGTACGGCAACGCGTGCCTCATCGTGGCCAGCCATTCCAAGCCCATCGCGGCGCCGGGAGTCATCGGACAAGCCCTGCGATGGATGCTCGAGAAGGACGCTCCGTTCTACATTCGCCCCCGCCTCGACTGGTCTCTCATCCGCTGGACCTGGCAGTTTCGGCGGTATTGCCAGGCCGCGGCAGTCGAGAGGGCCTTCCCGGTCCTTCTGCGCCTGAGCCGCGAGAGCCTCCGTCTCTACGACACGCTGCGGTCATCGGGCGAGGCCGACTTCTTCTTCGAGCGTCGCGGTCTTCTCGAGGTCTTTCTCTCCGACGCGGGCGTGCACAGCGCGCCCCACACCCGGGAGGAGCTGGAAGCGGCCGGATTCACGGTGCGGCTTCTATCTCCTGGGGAATCGCAGGACCTGGAGCCGGCCCTTTCTCCCAGGGTGCGAGGCAGTCTGCTCGTCGAGGGAGAAGCCCACGGCTCGAGCTACGGCTACGTCCGGGCCATGGCGGAAACACTCGAAGCACGGGGAGCTCGGCTCCTGCCCGCTCGTCCGCTGGCGCGCATGCTGACGACCGACGGACGGATCCACGGTGTCGTCGTCGACCGTCCCCACGAGGAGATCCCAGCGGATCTGGTCGTTCTGGCGGCGGGTTCCTGGTCGGGGGACCTGGCCTCGCCCCTGGGGATCGAGATCCCCTTGCAGCCGGCGAAGGGGTACAGCTGCACGATCGACGCCTATCCCGGGTCGCCCCGGATACCGATCTGGGTCAAAGAGCGCCGGGTCATCGTCACGCCCCTCGAGGGGCGTTTGCGCTTTGGGGGCACCCTCGAGCTGAGCGGCTTCGACACGACCATCAACCGGGTTCGCTACGGCGCCGTCGTCCGGGCTGGCCGCGAAGTCCTCAAGAACCCGCCGCCGATGAAGAACGAGGAGCCCTGGGCGGGCCTGAGGCCCGTGACTCCGGACGGGTTGCCCATCATCGACCGGGCCCGAAGCATCCACGGCCTCATCGTCGCCACGGGGCACGCCATGCTGGGCTTCACCCAGGCGCCC